>JBFEPA010000027.1:0-12243 GCA_041550275.1 Thermoplasmata archaeon
TCTTGTTCTCTCTGATAGGTAGGCCGGTTGCGATTCGTTGGGCGAGCATGGGCCTAGGCGCCGTGTTCACAGTGTTCAATTTGGGCTTTATCTCTGAGGCTCAAGCTGGCTGGGAGTATCTCTTGGGAATGGGATATCTTGCTGTTAGCGCGCTCATAATCCTGTTTGCATGGAAATGGCCTGAGCAACAAGCCATTCCCGAGACGGAAGGGGCATGAAGGCAATCTTAGCTGCTCGAGGAACTGCCGTGAGAAGAGGCCATAGGGGCGGAACGGAAGCACTTAAGTAACACTGCGCGAATTCAAATCGGGGAGAGAAAGTCCATGTAATGCCAAGCCTGGATGGCAAAGAAACTGAGGAGGGCACTAAAATGGATGTGAGTTCATTTAACAACATCCCTAAGCTGCTGGGAGCAGTATTTCTGATTGTCATAGTCACCACCTTGATCTCATCACTGTTTACATCTGTGGGCGGAACCGGTAGCATCTCCGAGGTCATGGTGAACATCTCAGATGATGTTCCCCTTGTCCGTCTCGGCATAATAGGTGGCATGGCGAACAGCACTGCCATTGTCTTCTTGGCTGTGCTTCTTTATGTCGTGTTATCCAGTCAGAACAAGACGATTGCGACCGTGGCTCTGGGATTTTGGATAATAGAAGCGGCCTTCTACGCCATCATGCAGCTTGGTGCTCTGGCACTCATTCCTTTGAGCCAGGACTTTGTGGCTTCGGGACTCCCAGCCGACTCATTCTATCAAACGATGGGCGGATTCCTCTACAACGATGTCTACCAAACGGGGATGACGATTCACATGTGGTTCTACTGCATGGGTGGAATCCTATGGTACTACATGTTCCTCACATCTAGATTCATTCCTCGCGTGATTTCTGTCTTTGGCATATTTGCTGTCGTTGTCGGAATCGTTGGGTTATTTGCTGAACTCGCTGGCGCTGACGCTGCAATGATCTTCTTCCTTCTGATTCTGCCATTCGAACTGGCAATCGGCTTCTGGCTTGTCCTGAAGGGTATCGAAGGATGGCCTCCCGTCGAGGATAAAGACAGCGCTGGTTGATGCGGAGCGCGACAGATTGAGGCGGAATCTTGGTTGACTCCTCGGAGAAAAGGCCATAGGGGGCGGAAGGGTGATAAAGGAAAGGGTTTTGATCCTGAAATCGTCCTCCGCGAAGTCCGCTAGACAGGCCACGGAATGTCATATGCCTGCAGTACGGGGTCCCAGTTACTGATGTCCACGAATCTGAAGGTGTACGTACCTGAACCCGTGTGGATACGTGTGGTTGCCGCCCACCAGAGATTCTCGAGATCAAGGCCGGCGACCACGTCGGCCGAGAACTCTATCCACAGTTCTGTCCCAGACTGTTCATGTGATTCCGGTGGAATCATGGCTCTCGTGCCGCTGGAATAGTCCACCAGATATGCGCTGTACTCGGACTCGTCGTAGAGCAGTTCAATCGTGAACAAGGGTGTCACAGGATTCAACACCCAGTTGAACGGCTCTGGGTCAATCCACATGGCCCATTCGCCAACCGTTATGCCGGAGGGAATCGCTTCTCCCTCAACTGGAAGGTCCGCGAGAACGCTCATGCAGAATCTGTAATGATCTCCCTCCAGCGTTAGCGAGTATGATGTCATATCGAAATATCCCACCTGGGCCAGCGGCGGATTGCTGCTCCACACGTTCGACACGGGGGAGCCATCCGCATTCGACCAATAGATTGGGATGTCCCCCACTTCGTCGTAAATCGTGTCTGTAGCTGAGACCGGTTGGGCGAGCATCAGCACCAGAATGAACGGAAGCGCGAAGGCTGTCACTTTTCTTCTTCTCATCGTTTCACCCTCTCCTCGAACCACCGAGGCGATAGCAAGTTGCTGAGACGCTATAAATGCCTGTGTCAATCGCGCGATTGACGAACGAGCGGCTCCTCAAACAGATTTCGTGTGGCTTCGCATCAAGGAACCTGCGCAATCCCCGCCTCGCGTTGCTGCTGGAGAGTCGAGAAGCTTGTCTCTCCAGGTCGTATTATAGATGCGCTCCAGATAAGCAATGTTCAGAGTCACGGATACGAAGTCTCTTTCCTCACATGTCTCTCTGAATACCGTCCGTATCTCCCTCAGATCATCCGACCAGAACACCATCACGAGGAAGTCAGGTATGTTGGCAAAAGCCCTGACGTAAGTGTCCAACCGCTTGTACTTCGAAACCAACCGCTTTGCAGCTTCTCCTTTGTCAGATCCTCTTCTGAGGCTGATGTGCATCAATGATAGCATATCTCCCCCCAAAGGGGTGTCAACGAGAGCGTGAAACTCTATGGAGCCGTCCTCAATCATGCTGTTCAGGCATTTCTTGACGGTCTTCGTCGTGACTCCTACAATCTCGGCAATCTCGGCTATGGGTCTGCGTGCATCTTCCTTGAGCGATGCGATGATTCTCATGTCAAGGGGCGACAACTTCCTGTAGTTCCGTTTCCTTGGCTGGATTCCATCCACAGGGTAATCCGGAATGGGCACCTCCTCAAGATTGTAGATGCCTACGATGGGGTCCGGCATTTCCGCCGCATGTTTAACGAACTCTGCATACTTGTCGAGCTCAGACAAGCTCCTTAGGGCCCCTGAAACGTAGACGTAGTTACCTCCTGCAACTACGACACGGCGCGTGAATTCGCTCTCTCCAAGTAGGTTCACAGTGTTCTCGATGGAAACCCCTTTGGATACGCCGAAAACTGCCACAGGGACGGCGTTCAAATATGCGAACGAAATTCCCGCCACTGTGCCTTGATAGATCCCTGCTTTGGCCAAGGCATGCATTCTGTGGTGGACTGCTTGTTTTGATATCCCCAGCTTCTCGGCAATATCTTGCAGATGGATCCTGGGGTCGGAGAGCACCATTGCTAGTAGCTTGTGGTTGGTATCGTCCATTTCCTCAGAATGAAAAGCACCAAGCAGACTATTGAATCTTCGCTGTGCCCATCCTGCATGCCAAGGGTTGCTCCGCAAATCGGGAATCGTCAGGGGCTAATTGCCACCTTCTCTTTGTCTTCTCTCTCGAGGTGATGGGCACAGTCCATTCCTTACCGTCAAAAGATTCCCCCTTGAATCTTCAAGCTCCCACCTTTAAACACCGGCAAATCCCGGGTCAATATCCGGGCCCTCGCACATTTTAATATTCGAATGTATATGTATATCTAGTCGTGGGCCTTATCGAGGCCTGTCCGATATCGTCTTCGTTGAGTATCCACGAAGCGATTTAATCCAATGACAATATCTCGGAATGTCTGCGCTCTGAACGAGGCCCTTCGGAGCAGGACAAACGCTCACAGGAAGGCACCCTGCAATTCTAGATGGGCTAGATGGTGTAATGATGGATTTCCTCACGGTAATTCTGATTGCAGTCGGACTAGCTATGGACGCTTTCGCCGTGTCGATTGCCAAGGGGATATCGGTAGAGAGGAACAGAAGAAGATCGGCAATACTCCTCGCATCCCTTTTCGGAGGGTTCCAGGCGATGATGCCGGTGATCGGCTGGTTTGCAGGTCTGGGTCTGAGAGACATGATTATGGAAGTCGATCATTGGGTCGCATTTGGGTTACTTGGATTCATCGGCGCGAAGATGATTCATGACTCGACGAAGAGCGAAGACGGCAAGGAAGCAGAAGTCACATTGTCCGTTGCACTTATTCTTGCAGTAGCGACTAGCATAGATGCTTTGATGGTCGGTCTCAGTTTTGCATTCCTGAAGATATCCATTTTGACACCAGTGCTAATCATTGGGGCGATCACCCTCACACTGTCTTACCTTGGCTTCATATTCGGCTCGAGGCTGGGCACCATCTTCGGCAAGAAGATCAAGATCCTCGGTGGCCTCATACTCATTCTGATTGGGGTACGAATCTTGACAGAACACATGCTCTAGACAATCGGAGTCCATGAGCTGCCCCTGTGCGCAGACCGAAATTCCCTGGTCAATATCCGGCTCCTCCTATTTTATTATCTGGGGAGTGGAATTCATGACTTATCGCGCTCAAACCAATCTCCGCGTAGGATGAGAATGGTCGGTTTGCAGAAGTGGCCGCGTGTGCCCTGCTCCGCGTGACTCTGCGGCCACCAAGAGGTTATCACACCTCGCTGAACCCCGTCTTCCGGCTTGCACAACCCTCGTCGCTGACGAAGGACTTACATATCAGATGCCTTATTCAAATACCGTCAGGCCGGTGTAGATTCAATGGCAGTGATTAAGATAGAGAACGTTGTCGCCTCAACATCTCTTGGAACGGAGCTGGATCTTCAGGCGATTGTGCTTGCACTCGACGGTGCTGAATACGACCCCGAGCAGTTCCCGGGGCTGATCTACCGGCTCAAAGAACCGAAGACGGCGACCCTGCTTTTCAGGAGTGGGAAGGCGGTGTGCACCGGCGGCAAGAGCCTTGAGCAGGTGGAAATGGCCATCGGCAAGGTGGTCAAGAAGATCGAGGCGGCGGGCATTGTGGTCAAGACCAAGCCCAAGATAGAGGTGCAGAACATCGTCGCTTCAAGCGATCTCGGGGCGAAGATCAACCTCAACTCAATAGCCATCAGCATTGGCCTTGAGAAGGTCGAATACGAGCCTGAACAGTTTCCCGGACTCGTTTACCGTCTCGACTCTCCGAAGGTGGTTGTGCTTCTGTTCGGCAGCGGGAAGCTGGTATGCACTGGCGCGCGAAAGCCGAAGGACGTCGAGATTGCCGTCGACAAGATCACAGAAGAGTTGAAGGCCGCCGGCTTGCTCGAATAGACTTAGATAGAAGGTCGTTCAACCCCCGTTCAGGATGACGATGTCCAAGTGCGTCCCTGAGAAGGACACTCATCGAAGAGGTTGTTATTGAGGCCGCTCCTCAGATCACACTTGCGTCAGGTCACCTTCGCAGTTCTGAATGCACGCCAGGCGAATAGGAAGGTGAACCCAGCGAATATGAGCAGAACCACGAAAGACAACAGGATGTCGCCGCCCGTGTACTCATAGTGGGTGCCCATGGCTGTGAAGTCATTCCCCAGAGCGAAGTATCTGATCCCGTTCACAAGATAGGTCAACGGGTTCACGGACGAGATCGCCTGGAGCCAACTCGGGAACGAGCTCGTGGAGTACAGCGCGTTGCTCGAGAACATCAACGGCAGGGTCAGCAGAGTCATCATCGCCTGAACGCTCTCCATGCTCTCAACCCTCATGGCCAGGCCCGAGGAGAGGAAGATGAAGCCAGCAGAGAACACCATCACGAACGCGAAGATGCCGAGAGCCGCGATCACCGTCTCCCAGGCCGAGAAGCCCGAGAAGAACTCCACTCCCAGGACGAGGCCGAAAACCATTATCAATCCGACCTGGATGAACGACTTCGTAACGCCCCCAAGACCCACCCCGACCTGTATGTGGTACGAGGGCATCGGGCTCGCCAGCATCTCCTTCATGATCCCCCAGTTCTTGTCGAACAGCAGTCCCATGCCACCGAAGAGACAAGTGAACAGGGCCGTCATCGCCATGACACCGGCTGCCATGAACGTAAGGTACTCGACCGATACCACTCCGGGAACGGTGGGCATCGCGAGTAGGTCGTTGTTGAAGTTGCTGGTCATCGCAATGCCAAAGAGGAGGAGCCACAGAGCAGGCTGGACCAGTGCCGCGAAGAACTGCCCCTTGAACCTGACGAATCTGATCATCTCTCGCCAATAGATGGTCAGGAACTCCTTGCCCATGCCTAATGCCTCCTCCTTCTGTGAAACGTGTTCTCGGCGGACTCTGCCCTCATCTCTCTCCCGGTGTAATGCACGAAGACGTCGTCGAGGGATGGCTTCTTCATTTTGACGCTGAGGATGTCGATACTCTCGTCCCCTATGGAGCGGAGGATCGCAGGCATCACCTTGCTGCCATCAGCATTCAGAATGAGTTCAAGGCCCTTCGAGGTCTTCTTCACCTCGGTGACGTCAGAGTTCACTCTGGCAATTTGCGCAGCTTTGACATCGTCCCCTGTCTCAAGGTATATCATGTCCTCCCCGAGAGCGTTCTTCAGCGATTCGGAGGTACCGGTGGCGATTATTCTGCCGTAATCGATGATCTCTATCCTGTCGCTGAGTGTGTCAGCTTCATCCATGTAATGGGTCGTCAGGAATATCGTCGTCCCTTCCTCGTTGATACCTTTGATGTAATCCCATATCTTGTGGCGCGTCTGTGGGTCTAGACCTATCGTCGGTTCGTCCAGGAACAGGACTCGCGGTCTGGTCATGAGCCCCCGTGCTATCTCGAGCCGCCTCTTCATCCCTCCGCTCAGGTGCTTCGTCCGCACGTTGACCTTCTGTTCGAGCTCCACCAGTTCGATCAGCTCTTTCTCCCGCGCAAGCCTCTCTGCTCTCGGCATCGAGTAGATGCGCCCGTGGAATTCCAGCGTCTCTCGAACTGTCATGTCTCTGTCCAGGACTTCATCCTGGAACACGATGCTTATCGATCTCTTCACTGATTGACGATCTTTCCGGACGTCAAACCCACACACACGTGCCGTCCCCTTCTGACATGGCAGTTGGGTCGTCAGCACGTTGATCGTCGTGCTCTTTCCTGCTCCGTTGGGGCCGAGGAATGAGAATATCTCGCCTTCCTCCACGGTGAAACTGACCTTGTCGACAGCCTTCACGTCCCCGAACGAATGTTCGAGATCGCTCACCTCAATGATGGGGTTGGTCATTTCTTCACCACTTGTTGATTTGGCCCTTGTTCTCACCATTCCAGGGGTATGCCGGTATTCTGCTCTTGTTCGTCCACGCTGCAATTCCCCGGAGCCTCGCGGCGAATATCAATTTTGCCCCGCTTCCCTCTAATCCGTGGCAGAGGAAACAAGAGCTGATGAATCGATTCCCGCGAAGGTTGGGGGACGCTGGCGGGAAGAAGAAGCGAGCCTTCGTCATCGTCGCAATTCCCGGGTTCTCGCGCTTCACTGCTACCTACGAGAGACGTGTGTGCAAGGCATGTTCTGAAGGGAGTACGCAGCAACTATCATGACCGATTCAAGTCGCCTTGCCTGAAGGAAGCGATCTGGCGCGGTGCATCTTGCACCATCGAGAGACAAGAGAAAGTCTGGGGACGACCCCGTCTCAGGACACCCCCAGAGCCTCAAAGCGTTTTCTTCAGATCAGGTCGACGCCCCAGTACGCTTCCAGGAACTGCAGCCATCCGTCATCGGGGAAGTCGAAGGTCTTGTAGACCTCGAACATCGACGCACAGCTTATCGTGAGGAAGCTGGCCGATTGAGGAAACAGTATCCCCAAACCCTGATAACCATACATCTCGCTGTTCTTGGTCCCGCCCATAGCAGGAACGGCCAACTCGTACACTTCCAGGAAACCCATCGCGCTCTGTTCGACCTCCGAGTTCTCGGGCGCCGCCTCTGCGATCTCCTGTACGAAGGTCGGCAGGTCTATCGTTCCCATGCTCCTGGCACCCCAAGGCATGATGGCTTCGCACTGAGCCGCTCCGATGATGCCTCCGTACTCGGGAAGGTCTGTCGTCAGTGCATCCAGAAGGTGGCCGAGCTTTGCGGCCAGCAGCTCGATCTGGTCGAGGGCGATGACGGACTGTGTCGTCAGTATCTCGGTCCTGTATGGCTTAGTCGTGAAGAGTCTCTCGAACTCCTCCACGCAGACCACTGAGAGCTCGAAGGGCGTCATGTCTGGGTCCTCCACGAGCCTCTCGAGTATCCAATCGTATGGGAATCCTCTGTAACCGATGTAGCTCTCGCTCGCTACCAGGTACTCTGTGTCAAGGTTCCTGGCATACTCGACCGCCACCTCGATCTGCCCTATGGAGCACTCATCCATCGCAAGAATCTCGACCGTGTGGTCTTTGAGCACGTCTATCAGTTCGTGATGGGTCAGCCAGTCGCGCTCCCCCTCAGGCGTGGTCTCATCGACACCGACGCCCGCGGTCGGGCTACCGTGGTCCCAGAAGAATATGAGCGTGTGCTCGGCAGGATAGTTCGTCTCGGCGTAGACCAGGAAGTCTTCGAACACGGCGGGATCACCCGTGTTGATCTCCTCTCCGCTGAACGCGTAGTCCTCCTGGAGAATCATGTCCCCGGGTACGATGTAATACATGTATGCTGGCGCATCCAGCTTGTCCATGAGCACGAGGACGTTGACTTCGTCGCTGGAGCCCACAGTCATGAATTCATCAAGGTCCTCTTGAGTCAGGTCGTTAAGATTGTTGTCGGCCTGCAGATAACAAAGGATGTTCCAGCTGGCCATGTCTGTCTTGTCCTTTCCTGCGGTCGCATGTCCGATGGCGGAGACCGCGAACACCAAGGCTAGAAGCACACATAACGATTTCTTAGCTCCATGAGTCATGATTACTGCCCCCCTCTGAAGCGAGGTTCCCGTGGGGAGAATGACGGACCTACTCTATAGAATTTCCCCCCACTGACTCCCTGTTATGGTGCATACTTCAATCAGTCAGGCCGGGCGACACGTATCGGAGCCTGCAGATTACAGATACTCATCGGAATCCGCGATCCGTGTTTGATCCTCTCTCCCGCTAGGTCGGACGGTGACCGGCGGGGATCATGCAACCTACGGACTCTCATATTGGTCAGATTCATTCCGCGTCTCTGTTCTACGATACCCGACCTGGTTCTGTCGACATCAGGCCCTGGTTCGTAGCCTCAGCAGGTGAACGGTCACTGCGATGGCAACGACGACAAGGACCGCACGGATTATCTGGTCGTTCGTTGCGAAGACGACCGATAGCAGGATAAGGCTCCAGAGGAAGGCTATCGAGACGACCGTTGCCCTTTTCGACACACCTCGTCCTTCCACGTAGTCTCGCAGATACCCACCGAAGTACCTGTTTTTCACCAACCTGTCGTACATCCTTTTCGAGCCTCTGAGGTAGCAGGCGGCTGCGATGAGAACGAAAGGCGTCGTCGGCAGGACGGGCAATATGATCCCGACGGCTCCGATTGCCAAGGACAGAGTGCCAGCGGCGGTCCACAGGAGTCTGGTTATCCTGTTCCGTGCGACTTCGACCTCCGAGGCGTTCAAGGGATTCCTATCAGAAGCTCTCCTCATACAGACTACTACCCAGTGTGTCTGGAATCCACATGATTGGATAAGCTTCTTTCTGCCTCCCTACCCACAACCCGCTGGACGGGATTACAGGGGCGGGTCGATGATGTCGAGAAGTCAGGATTTATGTATTATGAGCGGATAGCTCGTTACTGCGGCAGAGAGCCCGCGATTGAAAGGAGGGATTTGACCTGGCCCGCGCACGTATGAAGTTCTTGACCACAGAAGAAGCAGACCTCATCCATTCTCAGAGCCTGAGATGCCTGGAGGAGCTTGGCGTTCTAATCCGCAGCGAGCGAGTCCTCCGACTCCTGGAAGATTCAGGTGCAGATGTGGACTACGACAAGCAGCTGGCCAGAATATCAGAGGATATGGTGGTCAATGCTGTCAGGAAGGCTCCAAAGGAGATCACTCTGTCAGCACGCGACCCGAAACACGACATGAAGATCCCCGTCCAGGGCATCCCGTACGCAGCGAACTCGGGTCTCGCAACGTACATGACCGACCTCGGTTCAGGCGAGAGGAGGAACGCATCGCGAGCCGACCTGGCGGATTTCGCACGCCTGGTCGACGCTCTGGATTCGGTCGACTTCTTCTGGACTGCGGTGGTCCCGATGGATGTTCCGGACAGGTCACACGCGACTCACCAACTCTGGACCTCACTCCAGAACGTGACGAAGCATGTGCAGCAGGTCGAGGTGATGGACGCCGAGGACGCGAAGACCCAGATCGCCCTGGCATCGCTGGTGGCAGGCGGAGAGGAGGAGCTGAGGAAGAGGCCTCTGTTCTCCGTCGTCTGTTCTCCCGTGTCGCCCATGTCGTTCGAGAAGTGTGCCGCTGAGGCCCAGGTGGAACTCTCGAGGGCCGGGATACCTATCGTGTCCATGACCATGCCCCTGTCCGGACTCACATCGCCCGTCACTGTCGGCGGTACGATCAACCTGGTCAACGTGGAGAACCTTGCGAGCCTGGTGATATCCCAGACTGCTGCTGAGGGTTCCCCGTTCATCTACAGTTCTGCCGCCGTTCCTGGCGATATGCGGTCGGGAGAGGCGGATTTCGGCGCTGTCGAGCTTCCGTTCATAACCGCTGGTCTGGGGCAGATGGCTGACCGATACGGCATCCCACGCATGATAGGTGACTGGGGATTGTGCAATGGATTGAAACCGGGGATCGACAAGTCGTTCTCCGAGGTCTCGAGCGTCGCACTTGACACGTTCTCGGGTGCGGATCTGCTTTGTGGGATGGGGTCGCTGGATGGCGCGAAAGGCGTCTCCTTGGAGCAGCTGGTGGTCGACGCCCATACGTGGGAGAATTGGCGTCTGTTCCTGAGGAGTGTCACCGTCGACGAGCAGGCGATAGCGTTCGACGCACTCAGAGACGTCGGCCAGGGTGGCACGTTCCTCTCACATCCTCATACGCTCAAGAATTTCAAGACTGCCCTCGCCTCAAGAGACGCGACGAAACTACTCTGGGAAACGACCCTTTCGGACAGTATGGTGCCCGAGGCTAGGGAGATCACGAAGAGGATACTATCCGAGCATAGGGTTGCGTCTCTCGCTCCCGAAATCGTCGAGGAAGGCGATGCGGTCATCCGGGATTTCGAGAACCGTTAGAATGCAGCCGACAGAGCGACCATGAATGGCTACCTCAGAGACGTGGACGGAGGCAGGGTGGAGGAAATCCGACGGTCGGCGGTTCCGTGAGGGTGAGTTCGTCGTCTCATTCATCAGTCGCTCGGTGGACCATGACCGAGTTGCCTCCATACCGTATGGGATCTCAACTCGGTCCCCCGGAGGATCATCTCCACTTCACTCCTGCAGTCTTCACAGGGAACCCTGCAAAACATACTTATAGCAGCCGTTGGTGTCAGTATCACAACCCAAGGGTGGGTTCAATCAGTCTCGGGAGGAATACTCGTTGAACAGGTCTGTTACTAGAAGCGCTTGGATTCATGATCGGAAGAAGATGGTGCCGTCCGTTATCGTCGTCGTCATGCTCGTGTTGGTGTCTGCGGTCGCGATGATCGTCTCGTCCGGCCGTGCGAACCCAGAGCTGACAATCATCAGCGTCTCGGCCAGTCCTTCAGAGGTGTATGTCGACCAGGAGGTCGAGTGGACCGTCGTCGTCGACCTCCAATACAATGGTCAGCGTGTGAACGGCCTCCTGTTCACATGGGACTGGGACGACGGCACGTACAGCGTCGACCATCTGGCGTCTGTGAATGACAGCGACACCGCGGTCGATGTCCAGACGCACGCGTGGGCCGAGCCCGGCCTCTACGAAGTCATGGTCTCCGTCTGGGACGGTTACGGAAGCGATGAGAACCCGTACCGGAACGTGTCCGCCACCATGCCTTTCGTCGTCAACGAGGGAATCACGACCCGGTCCGTTGACTATAGATGGCATGACATGTTCGCCCACCCGCTCGGGCCCTGGTACGAAGATCGACTCATGAACTACGGAAGCGAGTACGCCGTCACCGATACCTACCCCTACCTGTATGTGAAGGAGAACGCGCCGCCCGGCAATATCCAGGTCAATACGTTCATGAAGCTGGACATCGACGCCACCGACATTCCAGAAGTGAACATGAACGACAATCCGGAGTTCCTTCCGTACCTCGGGGATGCGAGAGGAGGAAACGCCGAGATCGGCTGGCACATGGACTATCTGACATGGAATGAGGCGGATGAAAAGTTGGGCGTGCCGATTTATTGGTACGATGGCTGGTTCATCGGCCTCAATGGAACCGTGGCACTCGACAGGAACGGTGCGAAATCTGTCCTTGGTCTGAGCGACTCGGAGTTCGACGATTTCGACACTTGGTGGGCGGTCAACTCAGGCGGCATCAAAATGGAATGGAAGTCCTGGTTGAACCACGAGGCGAGCAACGACCGGCTGGCGACCTACAACATGTACGAGTACGACCTCACCTTCCTCTACTTCGAGATGGACGCGGAGAAGGTCTCGGACCAAGTGATCATCCAGATGGATACGGTCAGCTGGGGGATGGAGTCGCTCATGACCCGGTGGCTGCATGAAGCGTTCATGCCGACCGAGTGGTACATGGAGGACATGTACCTGAACGCAACGATCGGACCGGATGATTCGGACATATATCTCACGGCCGCCGTGGGCTACGCCCTGACA
>JBFEPA010000028.1:0-12104 GCA_041550275.1 Thermoplasmata archaeon
CAACGGTTACGGGGAAGACACGTATCGCCAGGTCCATCGAGTTGGTCACGAGACACTTCCGCTTAGTGGCGTCAAACGCCTTGTTGAGCTTCTCTTGTTCGACTGGTTCCCTTAGATTTGTCTCAGGATGAAGATCTATGCCGACGAACTTCCTCACACCGTCAACCGTGTCCAGCCTCCCAACTGCTCTGCAACGGTAGCCGGCGAGTGGAATCCCAAGGTTTCTGGCTATCCCGCTGAAGATTATCTGATAACACATGTTGGCAGAAGCAACGAAGGCGTCCTCGGGAGTGATATGGCCCTTCAAGCCTCCGAACTCGATAGGATAAGAGTATTCGGTAAGCAGGCCGTTCTGGCACGACAACTTGGCAGGGTAATCCCCGCCCCATTCGACAATCGTCTCGAAGTCCGTTGACATCGCGCGTGCAACAGATGTGCGTCGATTTATAGATTGCACACTGAGTAGCGATGCTCGATGTCGAATCGGCAGAGAAAAGAAAAAGAAAAAAGGGGGAAGTGAGAGGGGGGACTCTCACGTCATCTTGATTTCAGCGATCGGATCTGCTCCTCTATCGCGTCGCGAGGCAATGCTCCGATCGTCTTGTTGGCCAACTTGCCATTCCGGAAATACAGGAGTGTTGGGATGCTCATTATGCCGAACTTGCTGGCTGTCTCGAAGTTCTCATCCGTGTTCAACTTGCCGAACACGACCTTGCCCTTGTGGTCTTTCGCCATCGTGTCGATCGTCGGCGACAGCATGCGGCAAGGTCCGCACCAAGGTGCCCAGCAGTCAACGACTACGGTTTCATAATCACCTATGAACTTCTCGAAATCCGAATCTGTCACCTTGACAGGGGCCTCAGGAAACCCGTTCGTAGGGCCGCCCGCGCCGCCTTCTGCCATCATCTTGGCGAGCTTCTTACGCCTTATCTCCTCGACTTCGTCCTGCATCTCGCATCACCGTTTATGCACGCTTGTGCGCTATTTCTACAATAGCGATAGTGGCATCGATACTTAAGTGTAGCGGCGAACTGAGACGGGTGTCGTCACGCCTCCGAGGGCACGCGCGGGCGTAGGGCTGGAGGAGACTGGACAAGACAAATTATTTAAAGATTCGATTGCGATACGGTCGATAGGGATGCCGGATGCTCGAAGAAGCTTCTGAAATGATCGGTATGCAGGTTTACACTAACCAAGCGATATTCTTGGGGAATGTATCGAACTTGGTCGTCGAAGTCGACGATAACAAGGTACAGGGATTGTTCATCAGCAACACTAACCCGATGCTAGTCGAGGGGTCGAAATCTGTCAACGTTCCGTACAGATGGATAGGCGCAATCGGAGACGTGATCATCCTCAAGTACTTCCCGAAGAGGGTCGCCCTCAAGAAGGGCGGCAAGCCCAAGAAGGCACAGAAGCCAGCAGAAGACGAGTGAAGGTTTTTTAGCCCGTCTCGCACTCCTGCGCGCTGTGACAGCGCCGTCGATAGATTCCAGCTGTTATGTCGCTCCAGAGGCTGTGATAATAGGCGATGTAGTCATCGAGCGGGAGAGCAGTGTGTGGCCATACGCCGTAATCAGAGCGGATCTATCGGAGGTCAGGATAGGCGAGGGGTCGAGCGTCCAGGAGCATTGTCAGATACACGGTAATCCTGGTAGACCCACAATCATCGGCAAGTTCGTAACCCTCGGCCACGGCGCGATTGTGCACGCGGCGAGGATAGACGACTATGTTATCGTCGGCATGAACGCCTCCATACTGGACGACGCGCGAATCGGCGCCGGGTCGATCATCGGAGCGAACGCACTCGTGAAGGAGGGCATGGTGGTCCCAGAGGGGAGCCTCGTCGTGGGCGTCCCCGCGAAGGTAATCAGGGAGGGAGACGCGTCCCTGCGAGAGGCCGCGAGAAGGAACGCCGAGGAGTACATCGCACTTGCGAAGGCTCACATGAGAGGAGAGTTCGAGCGCTTCCGCCCATCGAAACCTCGCGAGTGATGATCTGCGTGTCAGCGAAGTGCGTCCAGGTCGACTCCTGCGATTCTTGACAATTCGTTGTGCAGATTGATCGTCCTCTTTGCCGCATCATCGAGGCCGCGCCTTGCGAAATCGATCACTGCCTTCCTGAGGGGCACCCTGTTGGTGTCGTCCACAAGGTTGTCAGCATGAGCGATGACCTTCTCCTCCAATGTCTCAGGTATGTAGCTCTTCTTCGGAAGGCCGAGCGTAACTGCCTCCGCCTCGGTCAGGCCAGCACCTATGTGCCGCTCGATCATCAGGACCACTTCATCGGGCAACCCGAGTTCCCTGGCAATTGCCGCCCCCACCACTGCGTGCTGTATCTTGTGTGTCCTGCACCGTCCCAGGTCGTGCAACATCGCCCCCGCCTCCACGAGTGAAAGCCTGGCGCCGCACCGGCGGCCGATGCTTATCGCAGCCCGGCAGACCGCCTCGCAATGCGCTATCACACCGTCGTCGCAGCCGCAGTCCCTGAGTATGCGGACGCACTCATCATGATCTGGTATCGGCCTTCTGGCTCCCTCTGGCGTTGTCAACTACGGTCTTCCCCCTTGGATTCGGCAACACGGTCAGCCGGCCTTCGAGATCCCTGTAGAGCGATTCGTCGCCAGTCAATCGATGCATCAGCACTGCGAGCGCTGCTATCTCAGAATGTGGCTGGTTCCCTACGGATACGTTCAGATCAGCGAGCTCGTAGACCTCCCTCGGAACCTTCTCAGCCCCAACGACGACCAATAGATCCTTCCCGACCATAGAAGGCAACGCGTCGACGATGGGCTCGCCGTACATCGTGAGGTGGACGACCAGCCCCTTCCATGACCGAATGGCCTCACGCCACTTGACGCCCGTCTTGATGACGAAGTCGCCCCCAAAACGCTCCACGATCGATTCGACTGTCTTCTCAAGGCCCGCATCCTTCGTGGATACCCAGACCTCGCTGGCCCCAAAGGCGCGCGCGGTCAAGGCCACATGCGTCGTAACGCGTTTGTCCCTCGAAGGGCGATGGCCGAGCCTCAGGACTACAATCAAAATGATCTCACCCACACACCACTCAATCCTTCACGCGCTCTATCCTGTGACCGCGGTAGTCGAGCTTCGTGCTCCTCTTTACCAGGCTCTTCAACATTGTGAAAGTCACCCCAAGGACCTCCGCGACATCGCCGGCGAACTTGCCAGACGCGCCGACGAGATCATAAGTCTGCTTCTCCACTTTCAGGAACTCCTTCTCGGGCATAACCGCGGCCGCGAGGACATCGCTGATCTCATAGACCGGCCACGAGGCGTTTATGTGGAAGGATGTGTAGTAGGTGTGATAGGCCTTCTCGGGCTGCTGGTCGGCGGATGTCTGCCAACGTGTCTCCACCAGCTTCATCTTCTCAAAGAACAGAAGGGCGTCCCTTCCCTCGGACCCGAACTGCTTCTCGATGTCCCGTATCGTGTGCCACTCAAGCGTGACCAGTTTAAGGACCTCACGTTTGACCTTCGTGTCCACCGCCCGAAACATTGGGACGAGTTCAGCCGGTTCGGTGATGACCTTAATCCTAGTCATAGACGGCCCCTATCTGAGTGCGAGAATATAAGACTAATTGGGGAGAAATCATCATCGTGCGACTGTCTGGCTCGGTACGAAAACCATTGTTGGAAGTCGTTCTTCGACACCGTTCACAGGTGTCCGCATGGGGGAAAGGCTTTTTAGTAGGAGGAGTTCCTTGGGGCGACAACAGGCGATAACCATGTTGGCCAAGGACCTTAAGGACCGGTCGAAAATCGATGAGATCGTTCTGACGATCGTGGAGAAGAGCGAGCCGAGGGAGTTCCAGTCCAAGTGGAGCGGAGCTTCCGGAAGGGTTTGCGACGCAGTAGGAACGGACGAGGAAGGCGAGAATGTCAACCTCACACTCTGGAACGACGACATCGACAGAGTCGAAGTCAACGCCAAGATCAAGATCACCAATGGGTGGGTGTCGTCATTCAAGAACCAGCTCCAAGTGAGCACCGGGAAGTTCGGCAAGCTCGACATACTCGACCAGTGAGCTTCATAGAAGCCGCCATCTAGAGCACATACAGCCACATGAGGCTCATGAGGCTGCCAGGGACGACTATCATCATGAAGTCGTCGTCCACCACGGGCAGATCCAGGCGTTCCGCACCCACCGCGAACAACGCTCCGATGATGGACACTGCCATGATTGTGACCAGTGCCTCTTCTGAAATAACCAGCAGCGTCGATATGCATATCAGAGCATACACCAGCACGGGCACCGGAATCGATATTGCTGGGCGCGCGCCTGTGCGCCTCAGCTCGCCCAGGAGAGGGTCCACCAGGCCCATCCCGATCAGGACTGGTGTTGCGATTTCCATCGGCATGAACCACAGAGCGACGGTTATGCCGGCAGCAGCCCACGCGAACGAAGCGATCGAGTGAGTCTCATGCGGACGGAGGCCCAGGAACGTGATGCCTCTCCGCAGCCGAATCGCTTCGAAGAGCATTATGATGATGAACAACGCAATGAGGAGATGCCATCTCTTGACCGGCGAGAACGGCATGTCGGTAGGGAGCAGGTAATACAGCGGCGCGAGCGCCACGAGGAAGTGAACCATTCGCCTCAGAATCACGCCTCTGTCCGTCCTCTACACCTCCTTGATCGACGAGGTGCAGCCGTTCCGCGCGGTTCGCTCACCCTGTCGCGAAGCTGAACCTCGACCACTTCGTCTCAATCCCCCGATACAGTATCAATGTCGTGAACAACATCGAGAACAACACTATCAGGATTCCGGTCATCGCGACGGTCCAATCGGACCGGATGCTGAAGGACAAAATTGTCAGGCAAACGTCTGGCAGGAACGACATCACGCTGAATTTAGCCAGTACGCTCGTGTCGAACAGGAATGTATTCGTCTTGAGGCCTGTGAGGTAGGCTGTCAGCGCTGCCATGTAGAGAGATGTCACGAACATGACTATGAGTGCGAGCCATAGAAGCTCCGTGTCCCCGTTGATTATCGATATGCCAACGACGAAGAACGCCGAGATGCCCAGCGTAAGCGCCAGGAACACTATGACTCTGACCCGTATGAGCTGTGGCACGGTAACCGGAATGAGCGAGTAGTACTCGGATAGGTCGATGTTGTTCAACCAGTTGTACATCAGTATGCCAACGAACCCAACCATCGCCGCGTAGAACACAGTATTGAACCCCACCGGGATGGCGAGGCCATTGTTGATGAACCACGCCGTGAAAGACAGGAACAGAAGCGGTAGCACCAGGGAGAAGAACATCTTCGCAACCGTGCCGCTCCTGCGTAGATCCACCAGCTCCTTCGCCACGAGTACTAGGTTCAGGCCCTTCATGAGGGGGATGCGCGCGATGTACGACGGCAATCGAACTCTGTGTGATTGGCTCGATGTCTCGATGCGTACGGACACCGCTGCGCACGCGGCACCGGTCATCACGAGGGTCGCGGCAATCGCGGTGACGATGCTCTGGACCGCGACCGAGACGTCATCGCCGAACGGTCTGACGTTCATCTGGAACTCAAGTGGTGGCATGAGCGCGTAGAGGGACGGAACGCCTGTGAGGAGATGCGAGAGGAACAACGCAGCGACGGCACCCGTGATTGCGAGGAACATCGCACGGCTTCTGATGAACAGCACCGACGCGAAGAAGCTCAGAGAGAGGCCCATCATGAAAGTGAGCAGCACCGCGACGAAGAACAGCAGTATGCTGAACACCGAATAACCCATGACCGGGATGGCGGCTACGAGACCACAAGTCGCTGGCACAAGCAGCAGCACGACATAGAACAGCGCGTCCCTGAGGAATATCCCAAGGAACGCTGTCCTGAATGAGAACGGCAGGAGGTAGGGAAGCGTGATCAGATAGTTGCTCCTGCCGTACCTTCTCTCGAGGTACTGTCGGCCCATCAGCCCGAACGCGCCGACGCTGATGCCGTAGATGAACGCTGACAGGTGCGCGAATGTCGCCAGCTCCTCTAGTGATACGGTCTCTGATATCTTCTCCAGCGTCAACCCGACTATCGTCGCGAGGAAGAATACGAACACCGGGAATGTCAGGAAGCGCTCCTTGCCTGAATACGTCGCATGGCTCCTGAACTCCTCCTTTAGCATCAGCATCAGGAGCGTTCTCGTCTGCGACCGCCCCCTATCGATTTGAGGAAGAACTCCTCGAGCCCTTCCCCATTCTTCACGAGGTCGCTCTTGTCGCCATAGGCGACAACCTTTCCGGAATCGACGATTGCGAGCCGGTTGCAGAGCTTCTCGGATATCTCAAGTATATGCGAGCACATGAAGACTGTCCCGCCGCTCGATACGTAGCCCTGGAGGAACTCTCTCAAGATCTTCTGGTAGACGGGATCGAGGTTGATGAACGGCTCGTCCAGGAATACGAGCTGTGGATCGTGTATGAATGCGGAGGCGATCATCAGCTTCTGCCTCATCCCCTTCGACAGGTCCTTGCATATGACGCCTTTCTTGCTGTCAAGGTCGAAGAACCTGAGCCACTTCTCAATCCTGTCGTCCAGGTCTCCCAGCTTCCTGACCTTGCCGACGAAGTAGAGATACTCGTATCCAGTGAGGTAGGTCGGTGGGCTCTCCACCTCCGGGACGATGCCGACGAGCTCCTTCACCCCAATCGGATCCTCGATGGCGTCTGTCTCGAGCACGCTCACCGACCCGGACGACGGCTGCAACTGACCTGTCAATATCCTCAGCAGCGTTGTCTTGCCCGCGCCGTTCGGTCCAAAGAACCCGAAGAAGTCTCCCTTGCGCACCTCGAGAGACACGCCGTCGAGCGCCCTCATCGCCCCAAAATCCTTGATGATGTCCTTTGCTTCAATGACGGGCATTAGGAGAGACACTATCTCAAGATGTTATTTTAAGCTTGTCTGGGCTGGAGGTTACCAGCCTGTTGGTTCGGCCTTTCGGGTTATATAGGTCCAAGTGTTATCATGTAGCACGACCTGACTGACCCTGGCCGAGATAGCAAGAAGGAATATCCGATGGCAGCGAAAACTGGCAGATCGATTCTCACGAGCAAGATAGAAGCGGAGATGGAGCTCCTGCAGAGACATGTGGAGATGCTCAAGGCTATAATGGACAATGAGCCGATAGGCATCATACGGCTGGCGGAGATGCTCCAGTATCCTCAGCACAAGGTCCGTTACTCCCTCAGGATACTGGAACAGGAGGAGCTCATCGAGCCTTCGCCGGACGGCGCCGTCACGACAGAGAAGATACAGGAGTTCTTGGACAGCCTCAAGGGGACGCTCGACAGCATGAGCCATACGGTCAATGAGCTGCGGGGGTCGCTCGAGTAGACCTCCGCCACCATCGTCGCGGCCAGAAGCGAGCGCCTCAGTGCAAAAGGCTTATTATCCACGTCAGATTAACTGCGGCTCGCACCCTTATGCCGTCGTAGCTCAGTCGGTAGAGCGTCCGCCTGTTAAGCGGAAGGTCAACGGTTCGAACCCGTTCGACGGCGCCATAGTTCTTCGTTCGACAGCGTCGGTGTCGTAGCTTCATGCTGAATTTCGTACGACAAGGCTTTTTACCCTGCCCACGTCTGTACTATCCGACCCAATGTCGTCTGAGGCGGAACAAGATGGCCTGGATAAAAACGGAAGACCCGGAAACGGCAACTGGCAGGACGAAGGAAGTTTTCGACCGCATCGCGATTGAGCGAGGGCACATCGCCAATGTCTTCGCAGCGGAGGGGATGGAACCTGAAGTCCTCGACCGCCAGATAGACATCTACGAACACCTCATGATGGGGCCTGGTCCGCTCTCCAGGAAAGAGCGGGAGATGATCGCAGTGGTCGTGTCCGCAGCAAACAAATGCGCCTATGGCGTAGTTCACCATTCGGAAGCATTGGAGTTCGTCGGAAAGGATCCAGAGGCACTTAGACGAGTCCTTGAGGAGTATCTGTCCAAGAACGAGTTGCCGAGAAGCAAGGCATTGCTGGCATACTCCGCGAAGCTGACGCTCGACCCGAAGGATATAACGGAAGATGATGTCAACGATCTGAAGGAAGCGGGCCTCACCGATGAGGAAATACTCAGGGCAAACCTCATTGTCGCGTACTTCAACCTGTCCAACCGCATCTCCCTCGGGCTCGGCGTGGAGCTGGAGAAGGGCAAGGCCAGGACATACCGATACTGAGTGTTACTGGCCTTGACGGAAGACTGCGGAGAAACAGAAACTCTAATAAGACCTCGGGTGTTTATCAGACTCCACTCGGGCCCGTAGCTTAGTCCGGCGGAGCGATTGGCTCATATGGGGTGCGTTGGCCCCCTGAGTGACCAATTGGTCATCGGTTCAAATCCGATCGGGCCCACTCACTCTGATCTTGCGACGGCCTGCAGCGTTCAGAGTTCTCTCATCGGCTTGTTGCAGCATACGAGAACTCCGACACCCTCCTTCGTCACGTTGACTTCTTGTCCGCAGATGTCGCAGTGATAGGTCTTGCCAAGCTTGCCTTTAACCAGACGGTTCACCTCCTCCGATTCAGAGATTAGGTTAGGCGAGTTAATACTTGCGCCAAAAGCGTTCTTGGTCTGGTTTCGCCTTACCGATGATCACGATAGCATCATCCATATAGCTGCCGAGGGGGGCTGCAACCTCGATGGATGCTCCCTGGAAAAGAGTCAAATCAGAAGAGCGCATATCGCTGGTCGAGGTTCATCACGATGCCATCCAGACGGACGGGAAGAGTCAATGCATCTGCACTGTTCAAGGCCGTCGAGATACAGGAATACAGCATACACCCAGATGGGATGAAGGCCGTATGCTCCGTGAACAAAGGTCGCAACTACGAACTCGCAGTGATGAACCTCACGAACGGCAGCATGAGGAGCATCCTGTCAGGCGACCAAGCCCTTCTGTCACCAACATACTCGCCGTGTGGTAAGAGTATAGCCTACCAAGCGGACTTCGAGGGGAACGAAGACTACGATATCTACGTCACCGACGCCCGTGGAAAGAACCCGAGGAAGATAACGGACGGCGTCGCCGACAATGAGAGCCCTGCGTTCTCACCCGATGGTGAGAGGATGGCATTCCTGTCCAACCGAAAGGACGACATGGAGAACCTCTATGTCGTTGGCTCCGAGGGGGGTGAGCTCACACGCCTCACCAACGAGGAACTGCCAGTGAGAGAGTTCGCATGGTCTCCCGATGGGAGAATGATCGCCTATGGCGCTGGCATAAGCGAGGGAGACTATATCTCGGTGGTGGACACAGCAAGTCGAAAGACGAAGCGCATACTGTCCAAGAGAAATGTCGACTACGGAATCTGGGGCATGGGCACGGAACCCTTCCAGTGGTCCAATGACGGGTTGAGGCTGATGTTCATCTCAAACGAGTATGACTCGAACGACATTGGAGTGCTTGACCTGTCGACCAGGAAGCGGCGATGGCTGGTGCGTTCGGCCAACGACAAGTACAGTCCGCTATGGTCCCCGGATGGCTCGAAGCTCGCATACCTAGAAGTCCAGGATCCGAACATAGTCATCAAGGTGAATGAGAAGGGGCGGACGCGGATTGTCTCTCAGAAGACCGGCGTGTCGAGGAGTCACCATTGGTTGCCGGATGGCTCTGGACTCGTGTTCATCAACGGTTCCTCCATAAGGCCGGAGGAGATGTTCGTCGTCAGGAGAAGCGCCCCCAAGCGCTTGACGAAGCTCCAGAGAGGCGCACTCCCTACGCATGTGTTCGCTCAGCCCAAGCTCGTCAAGTATCGCTCATTCGACGGAAGACTCGTTTCGGCGATGCTCTTCGTCCCGAAGGGAGGGGCGACCGGACGTGGAGTGGTCATTCCTCACGGAGGGCCGGAGATGCAATCGCTGAACCTTTGGGATCAGATAGTCCAGATGTTCGTCATCAAGGGTTTCTCGGTCATCCTGCCCAACTATCGCGGGTCCACCGGATATGGTCGCGAATTCCTCCATCTGCACAACATGGACCTCGGAGGAGGAGACCTGAAGGACGTTCTCTACGCCGGCAGATACCTTGTGCGATCGGGCTATGCCGACAAGGACAAGCTCGGATTCTGGGGCGCGAGCTACGGAGGATACCTATGCATGTTGGCAATGACGAAGGCGCCGGAGATGTGGGCCGCTGGCGTATCGATAGTTGGATTCTTCGACTATGTTACCGAGTTCGAGAGCGAGAGAGGTTATCTCAAGGCATATGACCTGGCCAAGATGGGAGACCCCAAAGACAATCCCGAGCTGTGGCGGGACAGATCTCCCATACACTTCCTGGACAACCTCGCGGCACCGATCCTGCTGACGGCGTCGGCGAGGGATGTCAGATGCCCTCCCACGGAGACGAGGGAGGTCGTGAGGCGACTCAAGAAGGCGGGGAAGGAATACGAGTATCACGAGTACAAAGACGAAGGACACTGGCCAAGGAAGCGGAAGAACTTGAAGGATCTGTATGAGAGGTCTGTTCGCTTCCTGGACAAGCGCATCGCAGAATAGCCATCCTTCAGGACGAACGCGAAAAATACGGCTTCGCCAGGTCCTCGAATGCCGACAGTGCTGCAGCGGCACCGCCGTGAACCGCAGCGACGATCTGCCTTATGCCACCTGTGACGTCGCCTGCCGCGTAGACATAAGGGACATTCGTCCTGTAAGTCATGTCAACGGTGACGAAGCCTCCGGGATCCATCTTCACGCCAAGTTCGGCCGCCAGCTGGCTGCTTGGCACCTCGCCAACGGCGACGAAGACGCCGCCTACCTCAAGGGTGGTTGTCGCGTCAGTCGCGACATTTCTGAGCTTCACAGCAGATACGGCTTCGGACCCCATTATCTCATCGACGACTGTGTCGTAGAGAACTTCCACGCCCCTCTCCGAGATGCTGTCCTGCAGATGCATGTCGGCCCTGAACGTATCTCTCCTGTGGACGACTGTGACGCTGCATCCTATGGAATGGAGATATAGGGCGTCGGTCAAGGCGGTGTTACCTCCGCCGACGACCACAACCTTGCGGTTCTTGAAGAAGAAGCCGTCGCAGGTCGCGCAGTAGCTGACCCCACGCCCGGAGAGTGCTTCCTCCCCTGGCACGCCCAAGTGTCGGTGGTATGATCCAGTCGCAAGGAGGACTGCCTTCGAGGAGAATCTGCCGGATGCGGTGGTAAAATCGAACCGTTCATCCGCCCTAGTCACCCTGACAACTTCCTCGCCTTCACGTATATCGACGTAGCCCCGGGCGTGTTCTGCCATGGCCTCCATCAGTTTCATTCCCTCGATCTTCGGGAAGCCGGGGTAGTTCTCGATCTTCGGGCTGGTCAGCACTTGGCCGCCAGGAACACCTTTCTCGAGTATCACACACGACAATCCAGCCCTTCTGGCGTAGATTCCCGCTGACAACCCAGCAGGCCCGGCTCCGATTATCACCAAGTCATAGTCACCGTGAGGGTTCGACTCGCTGGAGCGGCCAGCATCGTCTGCGATTGCCATGGCATGGGGAAATCCACGAAGGTCGTATAAACAATTAGTTGCGCCTCTACCTCAGAGCAACGAGCGATGCAATATTATGAAATAGTATCGGAATCCATCCCGCAGTGACGCCTTCCACCTTGTGTGGACGGCGTCGCCTGACCGATTGCATCGGGACGGATGGGGTGCGCGAGCAGATGGATCAGAGCACGATAACGGCGTTTCTGGCGATAGGTTCCATCATATTCATCGGGTTCTTCGGCAACACCATCTTCAACAAGTTCAGGATTCCAGATGTCCTGCTGCTGATTGCACTTGGAATGATCATCGGTCCTGAGATACTCGGAACCAGATTCGACCTTGTCACTTACAACGTGATCGCCGACATAGACAGATTCAAAGACGTGTTTCTCTCCGCCGCCCTGGTAATAATCCTCTTCGACGGCGGGCTCTCTCTGGACTTGAAGACTGTGGCGGCGTCGATGAAGTTCTCCGTCCTCCTCGCGGTGAGTAACTTCATACTCCTCGCGCTTGCAGTGGGCGCATCGCTCCATTTCATCATGGGCATAGACTTCCTCGTGGCACTCACTCTCGGATCGATTGTGGGAGGCACGACTGGAGCAGTCGTGA
>JBFEPA010000029.1:0-12063 GCA_041550275.1 Thermoplasmata archaeon
CCTCTCGATTGTCACACCGAGGCTGTCGATTGAGCCGACGACGACTACCCGGGTCATCTTCTCGGGTCTAAGCATCTGCTGCCCTCTCGAACTCGGTGAGCACGTACGACTTGACCTTGACCGCGCTGCGCTTGGCGTTCGACTCCAACGCCTCCGCGCGACGTCTGCCCTCCTCGAGAACCTTGTTCTTGCGTGCCTCGACTTGTGCCTCCGCGCTCGCCCGTCGTGCCTCTATTTCCTTCATCATCGAGGCTTCGGCTGCCTCGACCTTCTCGAGTGCGCGACGCTTCCCCTCGGCCTGTAGAGAACGCCTTGTCTCCTCGGCCTGCTTGATCGCGGCCTCGACCTTCTCCTCAGCCTCACGAATCTGGTTAAGGATGGCGGCCTTGCTCATCTCAGACTGTCCCCCTCTTGCGCATGCCGTCAGGATATAAATAGGCTGCGAGAAAGTCGGAGAGGATACGAGGGGTGAACAGGTAGGTCTGGATACGAGATGAGGATGTGCGCTTCGGGCCGTCGCTCAGCAAGTGCACGTGTAGTCTCAACACCGCTTGCAGCCCGGCAGACGTGAGGCTTCTGGATGCGCATTAGTGCGCATCGAGTGCGCACTGACCTGATAGTTTTATTTAGCGTTGTTTGCCTTCGCCCAGCACGAGGAGGGGACGCTACGGGGCAAATGCCTGGAGCCTCTCCTGTCGGGGGGAGCAACTATGGTGGACAAGAGCGAGACTGGGTTCTCGATTATCAGAGTGCTAGGAGTTTCTGCCGTTTGCGTGTTGCTGGTGGCAACCGCCTTCGTGGCGTTGGCTGCAACGAACGCGTACGGCGAAGAGCCCCAGAGTGACACGGTGGCGGACATTGCCTCGGACAATCCGAGGAAATGGACCATCGCGATGTACTGGGCTAGTGACAACAATCTGGATGAGTACACGGAGTACTTCATCGATCTCTGGATAGATCGGCTGACGAACACGGACGACATCGCGATGTGCGTATTCGTCGACAGGCTGGAACTGCCTGCTAACATCAGCACCCTAACCGAGGAAGGATGGGTCGAGCGCGAGAGTTTCGAAGAGATCGACTCAGCGTCGCCGGAAACCTTGGCGTCGTTCATAGACTACGCTCTCACGGAGCCGATGTTAGCTGCGGACAACTTCATGCTGATGGTCCAAGACCACGGTAATGGCTATCTCGGCCTCTGCTCGGACGAGGGCCTGCCTGACTCAGAGGAGAAGAAGTGGATGTCGATAGACGACCTCGGGAACGGCATACGCAAAGGCCTGGAGACCTCAGATGGGGCGATAGACGTCATCTCCCTCGATGCGTGCACGCTTGGAACGATCGAGATAGCCTATGAGCTAAGGGGCTTGGCGTCATACATG
The DNA here is from genome assembly GCA_041550275.1 of Thermoplasmata archaeon. Lineage (GTDB taxonomy): Archaea > Thermoplasmatota > Thermoplasmata > UBA10834 > UBA10834 > UBA10834. The sequence continues at coordinate 1,383 of JBFEPA010000029.1, forward strand.
GTATCGTCGCAGATGGGAGTGCCGTTCGATGGTCAGAACTACATCGAGCTGCTGACGGGGCTCTCCGAAAACCCGGAGATATCGCCGCTCGATCTCGCGTGCAAGCTCGTAGACGACTACGGCGCTTGGTACTCCGCGCCGCTGCACACGCTCCCGACGCTCTATCCGTACATGCAGGATTTCGCGTCGCTGTCAGTTGTCGATCTCAACGCCCTTGAACCGCTGATCGCCGCGTTCTGCGACTTCAGGGACGCTGTGCTCCCTAAGGACAATGCCATCGGCATGCCGTTCAAGACCGCCTCGGTGTACGCGGACGCGTCACTGTGGATAAACACCGCGGGAGTCTGGTACTATCCAGATATCATCATCATGTTCACAACCCTTGGCGACAGCCTCAGAGAGAGCCATCCTGATGCAGCCGAGGCCTGCGATGCCATAGTCGCGGCGGCCGATGAGGCCATCATACACAACTGGGCCAGCTGGAGGTTCAGGGGCATCGCGACCGGGCTCGGCGTGTTCGTGAGCCCGTCGATCGGCGTGTTTGAGGTCCACTGGGATGCCGACGAACGCGTGTACAATGAGGTCGGCCTCGACTTCGTAACGAACTCAGGCTGGGACCTGGTACTAATGGCATACGCGTACACCGTCAAGATGTACGGCTTACCACCAGTGTGAAGTAGACGGCGACTGGGGAACTTCTCAGAGCGGGAGGGCCGTCTTACCTCGAGAGCCGGTCCTCGAAGTCGTTAGCGTCCATGCGGGTCACTGCAACGCCCGCCTGTTCGAGCAGCTCCAAACCGGCCAGGTCGGAGTAATCGCCTATATAGACGACGCGCGCGACCTGCGCGTTGAGAATCATGCGCGCGCATATCGGGCAGGGCACGATGGTTGAATACAATGTTGAGCCGCGAGCGTTGGTTCCTGCCTGCATAAGCGCGTTCTGCTCAGCGTGCACGGCCGTGCACGTCTCCAACCGCGTCCCGGACGGGATGTTCAGCTTGTCCCTTATGCAGCCCATCTCCTCGCAATGAGGCAGGCCGCGGGGGTTGCCGTTGTACCCGGTGCTCTTTATCTCCCCGACATCGCTGACGATCAGTGCCCCTATCTGCCGCCGGGTGCATGTGCTCCTGCGGGACACCTCGATGGCGATGTTCATGAAGTAGCGGTCCTTCGAGATGCGCCTGTTGTGGTCTTCCGCCACGATGATCCGTCTCCTCTGGCGGAAATGAGGCTTGCCCTTTTTAAGTTGCGCCTCCGAGGCAGCGCGGAAACACTGCATCTGGGAAGGATAGATATAGGCCCGCTGTGTTTAATCTGGCCGGCGTCTGCCCAGGCGTCAGAGGAATCAAGATGGTCAAATGGACGAAGATCGCGGCAGCGGTGTTGGCGGCCGTGGCAATCATATTGCTCAGCTACTCACTCTTTTTCGCGCAGGAGCCCACCTCTGAAGAGCCGGCCACCCCAGGGATGGGGGACCGGCACGTCTACACTTCGACCAACCTCGCAATCATGGTCGTGTCGTCGTTCCTGATTGCCATCGCGGTCATGTTCATTCTACTAAGGGAGGAGTACGAGCCCTTGCCGCCGGAAATGAGGCCTCTGCCCCCTCCGCCTCCGACAGAGGTTGTAGATGCCCCCGAATCGGCTGCTACCACGGTGCCCGAGGAGGAGGGCGTCAAGGCCGCGGACGTCTCGCCCGACGAGGCGAAACGGGAGACATACATCATACTGCGGCTGCTGACCGGCGACGAGCGCATAATGTTCAAGGCAATCATGGATGCAGGGGGCACCGCCCTGCAGAAAGACCTCATCAAGAGCACGAAGATGTCAAACGCCAAGGTCTCGAGGGTCTTGGACAGGCTGCATGAAAAGGGCGTCATCTCAAAGGAGAGGCACGGCTCGACCAACAAGGTCGGGATATCGGTCGAGGGCGTCTGAGAAGGTGTTTTCACCTCACTTTTCATTCACGTGAAAAGCCCAGGGGCACTTTTCAGGGTAGTTCCAAATACCCTTTCAACCAAACATATACACAAGATGCCCCGGGTACAGAAGCCGATGTGCAGGGGCGCTAACAAGGAGGTAAACGAAACATGAAGACCTATGCGCTGTTGGCAGTGATCGCAGCCGTTGCGGTCGTCGGAGTCGCAGGCGCGGCTGTTGCCTCGGAGCCTGTCGCGGAGTCCGTTGGGCTTGAGATGCTCCATCAGTGGGCGCACCAGCACTCATGGCAGTGGTCCGGAGAGGGAACGGGTCCGCACAACTACAACTACGACTACTCGTACGACTACAACAGCTCCTATGAGACCTGCCCATGCGATGATGCTGTCTGAAGTCATCGCTGGGCATCAACCCCTGATTCAAACCCCTTCTTTTCGTCATTCTTATATGTATATCCACAGACGGTGCGCAAGCCAGACCGTATCAGTTTTATACCGGCCGGTCACTGTACGCGTCGTGACGAGCGACGTTGAGGAGGAGTGCCCAAGGCGGAAACGCCCCAGCCCCACGGTCCTGTTTCTAAGAGATGCCGGTGTTGCAGCCGCATTCGTGATATCGGTCCTTGTGGCTATGTATGCATACACGGGGCTTTGGCCCCCCCTCGTCGTGATCGAATCCGAGAGCATGATGCACAGCGATGAGAACATCAGCTACATCGGAACCATCGACACGGGAGATATGGTCCTGGTCAAGGATGTCGACGACGCCGCAGACGTAGAGACCTATGTGGAAGGGTTCGTAACGGGACATCGCACCTACGGCGACTACGGTGACGTCATCGTCTACAATAAGTTGGGCGATCCCGCAGCCACGCCGATCATCCACCGGGCGGTTCTGTACCTTGAGGCCAACCCCGGAGGCGATAGCTACAGATGCGAGGGGCTGCGGGACCTCCCCGACGACAAATGGAAGGTCTCGGACGATGGAGACTCGTGGGACAATCTTACTAGCAGGATATCGATATACAACTACGGGTTCCGGAACGAAACTGTGGGAATACTGGTAGATGAGATACTCGCCGAGTTCGACAGAAAGCACACCGCGCCACGGAGCGGCTTCATCACCAGGGGGGACCACAACTCGCAGATAGACCAGATCAACCGCATATCCTCATCACCTGTCGAGCCCGACTGGGTCGTCGGCAAGGCGAGGGGGGAGATACCGTGGTTTGGTCTGCTCAAGCTATGGATATCCGATACGCTGAAGAGCGACGCACCGGAGAACAGCGTCAGAAACCTGTGGATCTCTATGATAGTCATCGTCGTCGTCCCGATCGTTATCGATGTCTTCCTGACATACCGCGTCAGAAAGCGCATATCCATGCGCCGTGAGGCTGCGAGAATGGAATACGAGCGAGAAAAGCTCGGAGAAGAGACGGCACGGATTACGCCCGCTCCGTCGCAGGCAGATGAGCAGCAACCGCCCGAGTATGATTCGCCGCCAGCAGATCCGCCGAAGGACGTCACATGAGGGTTGTCTGGTAGCGCAACCTGTAGTTCTTCAGCTGCCCAATCGTCTCGTCATCTTGGAGTATTGTTTTCGCTTCTTCGTTCGGGACGCTAAGCTCTATCTCCTTCGTCCGGCCTCCGCGGCCAAATGACTTCACGCGGGCGTGTATGAGGCCGAGCATGTCGAGCTCTGAGATGAGATCCGTCACACGGCGTTGCGTCAGGACGGCGACCGATGTACACTGACAGAGCTCTTTGTAGGTCTCATAGAGGTCGCCGGTCGTGAGCTTCGCATTCCCGCCCTCCTCGTTCAGTACTACCCCCATGAGCACCAGCTTGGACTGCAGCGGCAGTGTCCTGACGGCCTCAGTCACGCAGTCCAGCTCTATCTTGTTCTTCGCTCGGACAACATCGCCCTCGGTCACCGCTGGGAGGCCGTGTCGCTCAGCAATCTCTGCTGCGACGCGCAGCAGGTCGAGCGCGCGCCTCGCGTCACCGTGCTCCTGTGCGGCGAGAGCAGCGCATAACGGTATCACGGACGCCTCGAGAACGCTGTCGTCGAAGGCAAGCTTTGCGCGCTGACTGAGTATGTCCCTCAGCTGCTCCGCGTTGTAAGGCGGGAAGACCATCTTCTCCTCACTGAGGGAACTCCGTACGCGCGGATCGAGGAACTCTGTGAACTTCAAATCATTGGATATGCCGATCACGCTCACCTTCGCATTCCGCAGGTCGTCGTTGATTCTGCACAGATGATACAGCACGTCGTCGCCGCTCTTGGTGACGAGCTTGTCTATCTCGTCAAGGACTATCGTTATCACCCGCTTCGACTCGTCGATCTTCTCCCGAAGTATGTGATAGACTCGTTCGGTGCTCCATCCCGTGAAAGGAATGCGGCTCTCGAAGTCGTGGATGAAGAGGTTGCCCAAGTTCTGCAGCACGCCATACTGGGTATCCACTATCTCGCAGTTCATGTACACGAAGTGAACGCTGTGGGTCTCAGAGGTCGCACGCTCCAACTCCTTGCCGACGTACTTGATCGTCGCGGTCTTGCCCGTGCCCGTCTTGCCAAACAGCAGTATGTTGGAAGGCCTCTGCCCTTCCAGGGCGGTCACGAGTATCGATGCAAGCTGTTCGATCTGCTCCTCCCTGTGCGGGAGTACGTCGGGGATATAGGAGGGCCTCAGGACGTCCTTGTCGCCTTTAAACAGTGACTTCGGGCGTATGAATTGCTGAAATATCGAATCCTGCATCTTTGTACCCCGCAGTGACGAAAAGCTCTTCCCCTCCCCCTACACTTCAGATGGAGCTGCGCTCGCACAGTCCATATGAAACCAAGGGATTTGGGGAATGCGGAGGAGGATACTTAAGGGTTAATATTATCCGCAGAATCCATTTTTTCCGCAGCCTGAAAATTTTGGGGATTCGGAGAAGCCAGCATTATCCCCGAATGTGCCTCTACGAATAAAAGACCGATGACGTCGTTATTCGTTCTCTGCTAGAGGCCCCCCTTCATTTCCGCTGGAAACGCATGCGACGGCGGAGGACGAAGAGAGCTGGTATGAGTGGTCCATAGGAAGCGATGGTTTCTGAGTCGGGTTTCCAATGGAGATGCGCTGAAAGACTGATTAGCATCATAGCAATTACCTGGATGTCACGGTCATGAAGAAAGCGGTGCTACTGTCTATCTCCGACAATCTCGAGGAAATGCGTTCGTTGTTGTCGACCTTGGGCGTGGAGATCGACCAAGAAATTGTTCAAAGGCGCAATCATCCTCACAGGAACACCTATCTCGGCCCTGGAAAAGTGGATGAAGCCCTCTCAGTAATCAAACGTGATGAGGTAGATTTCGTTGTTGTCAATGGCATTCTGAAACCCTCGCAACACCACACACTGGAGATGCTCTTCGGGAAGGAATGTGTTGATAGAGTGGGCGTGATTCTAAGGATCTTTGCTGAACATGCTCACACAGAGGAGGCAAAGAGCCAGGTTACGCTGGCTACACTGAGATATGAACTGCCGTTTCTGAGAGAGTGGATTCACAAGGCGAAGAGCGGAGAACGTCCCGGTTTCCTCAGCGGTGGTGCGTATGCGACGGAAGTGTACTACGAACACGCGAGAAGCCATATTCGTAGAATAGAGAAAGATCTCGACACTCATTCACGTCAGAGAGAGATTAGACGTACTAGACGTAGAGATAGAGGATACTATCTAGTTTCACTTACAGGATACACTAACGCGGGGAAATCTGCGGTACTCAACGCGCTATGTGATGCCAAAGTCGAAGTGGACGGCAGGTTCTTCTCCACATTGTCCACGACCACTAGAAGAATGAATCGTTCATCGAGCAATGTACTTCTTACGGATACTGTTGGCTTCATCAAGGATCTCCCACCCGATCTTGTCAATGCTTTCGGCTCGACATTGGAGGAGATATTTCTGTCAGACCTCCTTCTGCTCGTTGTTGACATCAGTGAGCCTCCGACGGTCGTCCGTGAGAAGATATCGACCTGTGAGAGGATACTGCAACCGCGCCTCAAGGGACAGGAGATGATAATAGTCGGTCACAAGAGTGACCGGCTGTCAATAAACGACCTGAACTCCGTGAAGAGTGAAATCGAACGCGTTGTCGCGCCTCGTGATGTGGTGTTCACTTCGGTTGTTACGAAGCAGGGGCTTGAGGCGTTGGTGACCTTGATAGGACGATCCCGAGGTGCGCATTGTATAATCGAAGCGACACTCCCCCTCACGAATGAGGCGTTCTCGCTGATATCCTCATTACATGACTCCGCAGATGTAACGGAAACACCGTCGGAAGAAACCACTCATATCTCCCTCATATGTTCAGAGAGGATGCTCGAACGAATCCAGGCAGAAATACGAGCGGTCGACGGAGAGGTCACATCCGTCTTACGCCCTGCACAAGGCGGCGACGGATCATAGTGAAACTCCACTGGAAATGAAGGGGGGCCCCTTGCGAGGGCGCACTACTTGATATTGAACTTGTGTTTCCTCTCGATGACTCTCTTCTCGAATCGCCGGGGGAGCGACCATGCGAGGTACTCGATCTCATCGAGGTTCTTGACGAACTTCGCCTTGCTAGGCGTCGCCATGAGCCTCTCTAGCGACCTCGTCTTCTTTATGTAATCATATAACCACCACGCGGCGCCGATCAACACAAGCGGGCCAATCAGTAGAAGCCAATACGCCCACTCTCCGAACGGGGCAGACAGGTCCTCCAGCATTGCCAGGTAGTCCGGCAGTCCATCAGCGTAGAAGACGCCGACGACACCCACTATGGTTAGGAAGATCGAGGCCGTGCAGAGTAGGCTGCACAGCTCCAGTCGGTATTCCGTGAGCGGACTTTTCGTCAAGGCCTCACCGTTGATACCCGTAATTCTCGTCACCTCTTAATCATTTCTCATTTGTGGCGCTGGCTACCTGTAACGCGACGGTTCATGACATCAACGAAAGCTGATATGGGCACGATGATGCACTGCCCCCGGACCCATGCCGCTGTTATCGCGGTGTTACTGGCAGCGATGTTGTGGGCGGCGTCAACCGCCCGCCCCCCATTGCTGAGCGTGTCCGAAGTGCCCGCTGCTGGCGACGGCACGGCCATCAGGGTGGTCGGCATTGTGACAGACATCTGCGTATACGACTCGGGATACGTCGCAATCGTTCTTGCAGATCTCAGAACCGGGGTAACCGCCCATGTGGTGGTCCCGCCATCGCGTTTCGATGGCGTGGCCAGTACGTTGGCGATCGGCGATCAGATACTGGCAGAGGGGACCACGTCCCTGAACTCACAGGGCGCGACGGTCTTTGCCGACGGCGGCTTTGACATACTGTCCCGATCCGCATTCACGATGAGCGTCGAGTTCCTTTGTTCCAACTGGCAGTTATTTGAATACGATAGGTTCAACGTCACTGGGACCGCGGTATTCGACGATGGTAGCGGCGGCTGGTGGCTATCCGACACATCGCGCGAGCACCGCATAAGCATCATGCCATGTGATGAACCGCACCCCCTATACGACGGTAGCACGTTCCTGCTCGACTGCACCCTCATCGTCGATGGCAGAACCATGATAATCTGCCTGAAGGCATGGTCCGTTATCCCCTTCGAGCCATAGCAACGCTTTTTTGGGCCACACCCGATGCTCTCCCGTGGCAGCTACCATCCTCGCTTTCGATGATACGGACTCCCCAGACGGCATGTGCACCACCTATCTCGCAACGCTGATGCTGAAAGAGCTGAGAGACTACGACCTGATAGGTCTGCCGCGTCTGGTTCGTCTCAACCCGAACATACCGTGGAAGACACGCGGAAACGCAGCCGTCTGCCTTCCTGTTGGCAAGGGCCACGGAGCATCCGAAGTATGCGGGTCCGTTGATGGCAAACCCGTGCGCTCGTTCGCACGTGGCACGCCAGTGTCACCTGCCGCCGTGTTGGACGTCGCCGCAGCGGTGATGGGGCGCGTCGCCGAGTTCGATTGTGATAATACAAACCCCGGCATCGTTTGCACCAACAGTCGCCCTCCGCAAGGATTGTACTGGAAGGCGGTTCGTGGAGTGGTGGACCTGAAGGACGTGGAGACGCAGCTTGCAGAATGCGGCGCGAACTGGAAGAAGTACAAGAACGGCCGCGGGGTCATAGGCGCCGCGTCGGCCGCGGCGTGGCGCCCGCGGGACAGGACTTGGGAGGTCATAGCCTACAGAGCAACCCGAATGATTGGATCCACTCGCACAATCGACCCGAAGAGCGTCATAGAGATGGACCATCGCACCAGCTATACGTTTCATAACTTCGATTATGAGACGGAGCACGTTGCCATCGCCCCCGCGTCTCCGTGCCCCGTCCTTTTCGGCATAAGAGGCGACTCACCGGGTGAATTATTAGAGGCGAGGACGATGATTCGCGGCGAAACGCCCGCATCGTGGCTGATGTTCCTCACCAACCAAGGCACAGATGACCACATCGTACCAAGCCGCATTCGTGCGCTCGCGCCAGGGATGTCCGTGCGCGTGACGGCGAGGATCTCGCGCCAGGCGGAGACGATGGCGGGCGGTCATGTTGTACTGGGCATATCGGACGGCGATGAAATCGACGCGATGTTCTACGAACCCTCCGGGTCTCTGAGGAACATCGCCAGGAGCCTCATTCCTGGGGACCGGGTCGTCGTCTTCGGCTCAGTCCGCAGGGAGCCCCGCGGCATCAATGTGGAGAAGCTGCAGGTATTGGGACTCAGTAAGCTACATGTTAAGACTGGCAATCCACTTTGCACAGTCTGCTCTAAGAGGATGGGTTCGATTGGGAGCGGGCAGGGATACCGCTGCAAGGTATGTGGGGCACGCCTGCCAGCGAGTGCCGCGGAGATGGCCGCCGTCGCCCGCGAGATCACGCCTGGATGGTATGAGCCTCCCGTGTCTTCGAGAAGGCATCTCTACAAGCCAGAACGGCGATTGTCGAGGGTTAACATCAACAGCTTCTTATAGAGACTGGATTCATCCTTTCTCAGATTCGCGAGGCGACCGCTATGAGACAACCAGTCATTCTCAGTGCAGCCAGAACTCCCGTTGGGAAGTTCGGAGGAGGTCTCAAGGACATCAGCGCCACTCGGCTCGGCGCCGTGGCTGTCCGCGAGGCCGTCAAGAGGGCCGGAGTTGAACCTTCAACAGTTGAGGAATGCATCATGGGCAACGTGCTCTCCGCAGGCCTTGGACAGAACCCTGCTAGGCAGGCAGGATTGTACGGAGGTCTTCTGCCAGAGGTATCGGCGCTCACCATCAACAAGGTCTGCGGTTCGGGATTGAAAGCCGTTATGCTGGCGTCGGACTCGATACTTGCTGGCAAAGGGCGCGTGCACGTTGCTGGTGGCATGGAAAGCATGACGAACGCACCCTATCTCCTTGACAAGGCGCGGTTTGGCTACAAGCTCTTCGACTCGAAGCTCGTCGACGCGATGGTGCGCGATGGCCTTTGGGACGTTTTCAATGATTTCCACATGGGAAACACCGGCGAGATCGTGGCAGAGCGCCACGGCGTGACCCGACAGGCGGCCGACGAGTTCTCTCTGTGGAGCCATCAAAAGGCGGTCAACGCCATCAAGACCGGGGCGTTCCAAGACGAGATAGTTGCCGTCGAGGTCAAGTCAAAGAAGGGCCCAATGGAAGTGGCCATCGACGAAGGCCCTCGCGAAGACACGACCATCGAGGCGCTTGGCAAGCTGAAGCCAGTTTTCCGAGACAATGGAATACTCACAGCGGGGAACTCATCGAGCATCAATGACGGGGCCGCGGCAATGGTGGTTGTCGACCCAGAGTTCGCAGAGAGTGCCAGTGCGAAACCGCTTGCCAGAATCGTCGATTACACCAGCGCGGGCATGAAGCCGGAGCTCATCATGGAGGCCCCGATCCCCGCAGTGCAGCGTCTGATGGAGAGGAACAACCTGAAGATATCAGATATCGACCTCTTCGAGCACAACGAAGCGTTTTCCAGCGCGTCCATCGCGGTAATGAAGACTCTTGAAGTGCCAGAGGATATCTTCAACGTCAACGGCGGGGCCATAGCAATAGGTCATCCAATCGGCTGCAGTGGCGCGCGTGTTCTCACAACTCTGATATACGCCTTGCGGAAGCGCGGCGGCACCAGGGGCGTGGCGACACTGTGCCTTGGCGGCGGAAATGCAGTCGCCATGTTAATCGAGGTCTAATCGGCCGCCCATGCGAAAATCAGATAACCGGGCTGCCGTTACCCACCTACAGTTCTGTACAGGAGAGCCCCAACCATGAATGTCAAGCAGATGTTGCATGCCATTGAGAACGATGAGAAAGAGATCGTGAACGCTCTCTGCGACATGTTGAGGATCAAGGCTGTCGGCCCGGAGAACGGCGGGACGGGCGAGGGCGAGCGCGGAGAATTCCTCATGTCCCTCGCGAAGCAGCTGGGGTTCGACGACGTCCAGATGTACGAATCCGAGGACCCGCGCGTACCATCCGGCCGCAGGCCGAATATCGTGATCAGAGTCAAAGGGTCTTCGGACGCAACCATCTGGGTGGTGACTCACATGGACATAGTCCCCGAAGGGGACCTGGAGGCATGGACCTCGCCTCCCAATGAACCGAGGATAGCTGATGGGAGAGTCTACGCACGAGGCGCCGAGGACAACGGCCAGGACCTGATAGCCTCTCTTTACGGCCTTGCATCCCTCTCGCGCGCAGGCGTTACTCCGGAG
>JBFEPA010000030.1:0-12020 GCA_041550275.1 Thermoplasmata archaeon
CATCCCGGTAGCGTCGCTGTAGAAGACCAACTCGATTTCATCGAAGTCGATGGTCCACTCCTCGCCTCTCGTTTGCTCCCAGTGATAGTTAGGGTTCTTCACGAGCGTTAGCTTGTCACCGTCGAGCCAATCCTGGTATATGCCCTCAGTTGCCATGAACGGGCCCGTGCCCACGATCGGTGGGTCGGAACCCTCGAAGTATCCCTGCCAGTTGAAGCTGATGTAGGTCGCCGTCTCATCGCCCAGCATGTGCTCCGGCAGGGCGTAGATGCAGATCATCTCAGCGTACGCTGCAGCCATCTCCTCTTTCGAGTCGCGGTCGAAGAAGTGTATCCGGAATGTCTCCTCATCGATCTTCTCAGCGAAGTCCATGAAGTACGCATAGGGCTGGAACGCCCACATCGTCTCGTAGTGCTGACAGTTCAGGTTGATGGTGTACACGAAGTCGTCGACGGTGAGGTCTTCCCCATCGTGCCATTTCACGTCCGGAGCGATTTCCATCTCCCAGACCGACCCATGCGGCTCGTAGGTCGGGTCGACCTCGGACCGTACTATCAGGTTGCCAACGATGTTCATGTCCTCGTCGATGCACTGCATCGTGTCGTAGACGAGGCCGTAGAACACGTATGCGGCGTCGACCAGCCCGACGTTCGGGTTGAGGCTGTCGACCTTCTGCATGAATCCTATCCTCAGCGTTCCTCCGTCACTTGCAGCACTGGCGTTTCCGATGAACTGGTTGATAATGCCACCCACCGGGATTGCCAACACCATCGCAGTCAAAAGCGCAACCAATATTCTAACCCGTCCAAAACCTCGCGAACTCAAGACTCTTCCCCCATTCTCGTACCTGTCGATCCAAGGCATTTACGCCTTCGGTTCCAAACCGCGGTTCACGCGACCAGCGTCACCCATCCCAATCCGCGCTTGCCGGACCTTTTTCCTGCAATGCGCTATCCCCGTTTGGGATGACCGGCCTTGAATACTATCTGTCGTATAAGAACATTGTGACATTGGGCTCTCATTCAATATATTCTTCGAATAATCAGGTTCACAATGGCAAGAATTGCGACTGATGCGCTTTCGATTCACAATGTCTTTCTGCGGCTCCGGACATTTTCATCCGCACTGTCTGAGTCCGCACTATGTATGATGTAATCATATCTACTCAACCTTCCCGGTGTGCGGGTCTGACACAATGCGGTGAAACGTCACCGCTCGATTGTTGCATCCATAAATCGTAAATCGCTCGACATGGTTGCATCCAGGCTGAATGTTTTCGCAATTTCGTTGCAGATTTTCCTAGTGCTTATGCCATCGTTTTTATACGGGAAGTGCGATTACAGCCTCGGTTTGCTGGTTGAGTTCAGACCAGGGGGAAAACATAGTGTCAGAAGATAGTGGTCTTAGTGAACAATCTGTTCCAGAATCAGACTCTAGCGCACCTGAAGTAGAGAGCAGTGTTGAGACGCAGCCGACCGAAGCCGAGACAGTGTCGCCGCCCAAGAAGGCCGATAAGAAGAAGCTTTGGATCATGATAGTCGCGATAGTGGTTGCCGCGGCTCTCATCACATCTGCGGTAGTTCTTGTTATGGGGGATCTTAAGGTGACGATCACACAGGATCCCGAAGGGGTTATTCCCGCAGGGAAGACCGTGACCTTTTCGGTGTCAGCGAAGATATGGGGCAAGTCCGTAACGGATCATGATGATACCGATGTTTCTTGGTCTGTATCACCATCATCGTTGGGCGAGCTGGATAGAACGGCTGCCGTAGAGGTTGAGTTCAAAGCTGCAGACGTGGCTGGGACGGGATCGATATCATGTGAGGTGACCTACGGTTCCAAGAAGAAGACCGCCACCCTTGACGTTACCGTATCGGACCCGACGCTGGATATCGTGGTTATCAACCCGCCCACCAAGTACATTGACATAGACGAGGAGTTTACATTCGCTGCTGCTGCGATCAACTCGATCGGCGAGTCAATGACCGGCGCGACGTTCGAGTGGAGCGTTTCGGGCATGGATTCTGCTGACTACACCCTGAGCGCCACGAGCGGCGAGAGCGTAACATTCTCAGGATCAGTGGAGGGCATCGCGACCCTCAGCGCCGAAGCGACGGTGGATTCGGAAACCTCCACTGGGGAAGCGACGGTCTATGTTGGCTATGACGTCGGCAGGTCTGCCGATTACCTCTGGTATGATATGTTTGATCACCCGATAGAGGAATGGTACGATTTCAGGGCCGAGGTAGGTAACGAGGAGTTCAGGCTGACGGATGAGTACCCATACTTGTATATCTGGGAGGGTGCGCCGCCCGGAAACGTCTGGGTATACACATTCATGAGATTGAATGTCGACGGGAACAACATCACAGAGGTGAACATGAATGAGAACCCTGAGTTCCTGCCGTTCTTCGGCGACGAGATGGTTCGAGGCGGAAACGCCGAGATTGATTGGTACCTGAATTACATCACGCACGAAGAGGGTATGGAGAAGCTCGGATCTGCTGCGATGGGTTACTTCGACGGCTGGTATGTTGCCCTCAACGGCACAGTCACCCTTGACCAGCAGGCAGCAATGGCCGTTCTCGGGCTGACCAGCGCCGACTTCGAAGATTTCGATGACTGGTGGGATGACGAAGGCTCGGAGATCACCAACCTCTGGGAGGAGTGGATGATACACGAGGCCAGCCCCGACAGGCTGGACATCTTCTGGATGTACGAGTACCCGCTGCAGTTCGTGTTGTTCGAGATCGACGCTGAGAAGGTCGGTGACGAGGTCGTGCTGACGATGGATACCATCAGCTGGGGTGCAGAAGCGCTTCTGACGAGATGGCTGCACGAGTCGTTCATGCCCACCGAGTGGTACTTCGAAGACATGAATTTCGATGCTTCGATAAGCGGTGATTGGGCTACTATCGACATCGATACAGCGGTGCAGTACGCGGTGTATGCATACGAGACAACGCTCGAAGCAGATCCGTGCTGGGATTGGGAGGCGTTGATGCAGGACTATGTCCTCTCTGGCGTGCCTCCGGTGGAGAATAAATCCCTGTACGATCGCTACTGGAACTGGGACTTCTTCGGGATGCTCGAGTACTACAACGCCGCACCAGGAAGCGACTGGTACGACAAGATGATGGATTACGACTACGCACCAGGCTTGTGGAACCTGTCCGAGGACGAGACGCTCACGCTCGAGTGGCCCGAGGGAGAGCAGGTCTTCATAATGCACGACCCTGGAGCCCCTGCGAATGATGTCCTGAACTACTCTCTCATCCAGAACGTGTCAGTAGTGATGGGTGAGATGCATGTCTCGTACGCGGAGCCCATGCCGTCTGATGCACCCGACTTCATAAGCATCGACACTGACGCAAGGCAGATCGTGTATACGGGTCCGTTCGACATGTGGGAATGGTCTACAACACAGACCGCCCACAAATGGCTGGCCGATGAGTGGGATCGTCTTGGAGTACTGCCCTACGGAATGCCGTTCGTCGAATTCAGGCCTCCGATCAAGGAGCTCGACCTCGAGATAGAAGGCATGCCGACAGAGGTCGAGATGGGCGAGGTGGTCACCTTCACGGTGAAGGCCGTCAACCCGTCTACATCCGAAGTCGTGACAGACTATGCTGGCGAAGTCACCTTCACCTCAGATGACGGTGCTGCGGTTCTGCCTGCTGATTACACCTTCGACCCGGGAACGGACGAGGGTGAGGTCGAGTTCACCGTGACGTTCAACACTGTGGATCCGGTGACTCACGACGGCACATTCTACTTGACCGTCACCGATACCAGTGACGATTCGGTCAGCGCGACTGCGAGCAGCATACATGTCGTCGAGAGTCCGGTGATCGACCACTTCGGTGTGGAGTTCGGTGGTGTGGTATACGCCGAAGAGGCTGCAGGCGCTACTGTTACAGCATACAACCAGTGGGACGAGGTGTTCACAGGCTACGAGGGCACAGCGGAGTTCGAATCGAATGATACCGGGGCAGTAATTGTGCCTGACTCGCTCGACTTCACGGGCCTCGATGGTGTCGGTTCCGTGGACGTCACTTTCTCGTCGCACGGAGACCAATACCTGAACGTCAGCGACAGTGTCGTCACTGAGGCGACGGGAAGCGCACTGGTGGCTGTCAACCCGGTTGCCGTGATCCATCACTTCGAGCTTTCGGGAGTGAACAACCCGGCTCAGCCCAACATTGCAGAGACGTTGAGGGTGACTGCGATCGATCAGTATGACCGCGATTTCGACCGATACGAGGAAACGGTGGCATTCGAGACGAACAGGACGGGAGAGGTCACTCTGCCACCTGCGACGGCCTTCACCCTCGGCGAAGCATACATCGATGTGCCGATAACCTTCACCGCCCCTGGCATGTTCATGGTCTGGGCGAACGAGTCCGATGATGACACCATCACAGGTTCCTTGGAGGTCTGGGTCTATTCCGGCACCCTTGAGCTCGACCATTTCAACGTCTTTGGGATTACGAACATGTGGGAGAACAACTACTCCTCTGTGACGGTCGAGGCGATCAGTACTGTCGACACGAGATTCGGGCAGTATGACGGCACTGTGGAATTCTTCTCGAACCCGTCTGTCGGGGTCGAGCTCCCACCGGACTACACTTTCGTGGCGGGGATAGCTGGTGACGCTGGTATACACACATTCGTTGATGCGGTCTCGTTCGAAGACCCAGGATTGTACAACGTGTCGGTGCAGGAGGTCGGTGACCCCACCAAGTACGGGTACCAGGACGAAATCGACATCGAGAACCTTTACGCGGAAACGCTCGTTGTGACGGGCGCGCCGGACACCCTGCTCCAGAACGACACGTTCTCCGTCACGGTGACTGTGTATCATCAGCACGATCTGGTGTTCGATGAGTACGACGGCATAGTGGAGTTCGATTCCACTGACGACAGCGGCTATGCGAACCTGCCTGGTGACTACACCTTCCAACCATTTGACGCTGGAACGCACGATTTCCCCGATCTGTCGCTGAGCAAGCTCGGCGTGCAGACCGTGACCGTGGAAGATTCGGCGGACTCTTCGTTGACAGATTCAGTGGACATCGAGGTCATCCTGCCAGCTACTATCACGTACAAGATCTACGACTTGTTCGGTGAGGATTGGGGTGACTGGTGGACAACGAGGGAGGATTCTGCCTGGGACACCGATCGTGCCCTGACGGAAGGCGCTGGAAGCATGACGTACCTCTATGACGCCTTTGATGATTGGGAGCATGGCATAATCTACACGCCATACAGATGGAACATCGAAGGGTCCCTGCTGCCGAACCTGGATGTGCATGAACCGATGTTCATGCCAATAGAAGGCACCCCTGGGCAGTCTGATGCCGAGGCGACGGTGGAGATATACGCCCAGTACCTCAAGGAGCCGGTCTACGCCGAACAATGGGTCTCATACTGGGATGACTCCCCGGACTGGGAAACCGCGTTCGTCGCCACATTGGACCCTGCCTATGACGACGGCTGGATCATGGGAACGTGGATCAACGTCACCATGAACCGCGCAGCTGCGCTGGAGTGGCTGGGCTTGCCGACGGGTGAGGCGGATCCCGCAGGATGGTGGGATACCAATCGTGACGCGTACAGGACAGCCTGGGAGGATTGGATCATAGACCAGGGCAACGAGGTCTACGACATCTTCAACGGCTATGACTATGCGTACCAGGACCTGTACGGAGGCCCCGTAACGAAATTCGAGGTCGACGGCGATGAGATCATCCTTCGCATGGGGCATGTCACCTATGGCTACGAGGCGCTTCTGACGAGGTGGCTTGCAGATTCCGGTCTGTCCATGCACCAGGCGTACTTTGAGGACATCGAGATGACTCTGGAATACTGCGATGATACGGTCAACGTATCCATGGACGCGGTGTGCCAGTGGAGCCTGAAGTGCGTCAAGCAGAACGCCACCGCTCCCGAGTTGGACGCGCCGTGTGCGTGGGCCTGGTTCCCCACACACCTCGACTACCTCGTGAGCTCGCCGTCTCATCCTGTGTCCGCATACGACCCCTACTATCCGCTGACGTATCATGGCTGGAACTGTGGTGACCCGTACTACGATACCGCGACGGCCTACGAGTACACGCCGATTCAGTTCACGCTGCCCTCGTATGGAAGGCTGATCGTCGAATTGCCCATGGACGATGTCATTGGATACAACGCCGAGCCGGTTCCAGCGACTGCCGTGTTCAACGCGTTCAGGACGTCGGGAGCATCTTTCGAGACCTACGACAACCTGAGGTACATGGGAGAGATGGATCTTGGCTACTGCGACCTCAGCCTTGCGGGAGACAGCGTGTGGTTCGCGGGCAACAAGACGCTGATCGTCCAGGGACCGTGGGAGCCAGAGAATCCGCGGGCAGAGCCCGGCCTGCTCTACAACGGAGCGCCTTGGTTGGAATTCAACGTGAATCCATCACCGACGGCAGCAGCGAGCAGCGCGGCACAGCCAAGCTGGTCAGTACCGCTGGAGGAGCCGACCCCGACATCGGGCACTCAGGTGACATCTTCGACATCGGCGGCAGCGGAGCTCGTTTCGCTGACGATGGTCATCGCAGCCGTGATGATCCTGATGGCGGCGCTGGTGGTCGGAGCGGGACGCAGGCACGATCTATAGTGCAGAGCGTAGGCACGAAACTCCTTCGCGAAACCTCTTTCTTTTGCTTCATTTTTCACTGCTTGACCAGCGATTCTCGATTTCAGATGCTGAATCAGCTTTCAGCCTTCCGTCCTATTCGCGACAGGAGCGCCCTGCCAAGAGATCGTCCGGGCATGCGTCTGAGCACAACAGCCTTTTCGGGACATACCTCCTGGCAGCAGTAGCAGCGTATGCACGAGCTTCTGTCGATGGCGACTTGCGCATCATCGCCATCATCGATGGACAAAGCCTCTGCGGGGCAGATGTCCACGCAGGCCCTGCATCTCACGCATTTGCTGGTCAGGAACTTGGGCTTTCTCGTCGCCATCTCCGACACCAAGCTTCCGATCACGTTCGGGATGGGGCCGAATATCCTCACCTTCGGAGGCATCTTGAACGGCGCAATCTGGAGGCTGTGCATATCATCTCCGACGACGCGGACGCAATTGCCGTCATCAGCCGCGGGGATCAGACCCCGGCGCATTGCGAATGCGACAGACCATACGCTTTCAGGTTCCTTCCCGACCACTTTCAATGCAACGAAATCGAGAGCATGCGGGTTTGACGAGGCCATGATCACTCCTATCGGTCTGACTCTTCCCGCCGAGGGGCCGTCGCCATCCATGCCAACGACGCCGTCCATTATCGTGAGTCGCGGCCTCGTGCATTCCGCGAGATCTACGAGCATCTCCGAGAAAGTCTCAGGGTCCTTCATGCGCATATGGTACTCCGCCTTCTTGAGACCGTGCACCAAGCCGAAGAGGTTCTTGACAGCGCCCGTGAATCGCGTGAACGAATGCGTCTTCAGCTTCGCAATGGAGATGATGCCGCCAACCTCGTGGACTGTCGATGTCAACTCGAAGGACTTCGCCACTCGTCCGCCTGGGTTCGGCACAACTGTGCTCTCCGTGAAGAGTGCGAAATCGACACCCTCTTCCTTACAGACTGACGCTATGCCCGTCCTCTCGGAGAGATGCTTCAGGATCCTCTCGGTGGACCTGCCCGCTGGCGAATCGCCAACGACGGGCTCTCCGCCAGCCTCCTTGACCAGTTTGATCGTGGCACGGAGGACCTCTGGATGCGTCGTGATCGCCTCGTCGGGGCGTCGTGGCACGAGCATGTTGGGCTTGAGCAGCATCTTCTCGCCTTCGGAAACGAATGCGTCTGCTCCCCCGACCAAGTCGACCGCCTTCCTCACGGCATCCATGACAGCTTCGGGGTCGTAGGTGTTACATCTCACGACCGAGACGGTCGGGTATCCCGCCCCCTTGTTGTTCCCGTCAGGCATGAAGAACGCCGAAGCAAGTCCCAAGGCTTAGTGGTTTCGCCTATTTCGAGGCGCCCTTGGTCGCAGGCAGCTCCAAGCAGAATTTCGCTCCCTGGTCGCTCCTTCCAGGGACCCTATCCTCGACCCAGACGCGCCCCTTGAACTTGTCCACCAACGCCCTTACGATCGAGAGCCCCAAACCTGTGCCGGATATGGCGGAGTCGGGCTTTAGTCGGACGTACTTCTGGAAGAGCGCAGGCTTCTTATCGTCCGGCACCCCTGGGCCGCGGTCTGATATCGTGGTCCTCCAGAAGGCGAGGCCCTCGCTCATGACCTTCGAACAGGCGATGTCTATCTCAACCTCTTCGTGTGGGTCGTACTTGACAGCGTTTGATATGAGGTTCACGTAGAGCTCGTCGATGAGTGAGTTGGCCATGACGTTGGCCCCCGATTCAGGGAGGTCAAGCTTGAAGCTGATGACCTTGCCTGGCGATGAGTGTGCGAGCCCGGAGGTCACCTTGGTGAGCACTTCGCAGAGGTTGGTCTGGGTGAACTCGCTCGGATCCATGCCGCCTATCCTGGTAAGCTTCTTCACGTTCTCTATGAGGACAGAGTTCTGCCTGATGAGCTTGAGGGCCTTCTCGAGCGTAGCCCTATCGGCTGCGGAGACCGTCCCGGCCTCGACCATGTTCTCCAGATAGTTCAACGTGGCGAAGTTGTAGTTGTTGATGTCGTGGAACATGAGGTCGTTCAGCAGCTCGATCTCCTTCTTCGCCTCCTGCAGTTTAGAGACGACCTGAGCGTTCAGGAGTGCCACGGACGCCTGCTGGGCAAACAGGAGACTGGCCTCGAGGTCGCCCATGGAGAATACATGCCCCCTATCCCTGTATATCTCGAGCACACTCACGACGCCATCGACTCCTGTGAGCGGTATCGCCAGCATCGAGTTGTGCTCGGGTGGGATTCCCGGTATCTGCTCGCTCCTTGGGTCGTCATCCACATCGTCCACGAACTCGGCCTTTCCCGTCTTCGCGACATGGCCCACTATGCCCTCGTCGATTCCCCCCGCGGCGTCCATGATCGCGTCTGTGTATCCACCCACCGCATAGACTGGGTATATCATCTGGTTCTGCCAGTCGACCATGTAGAACGACAGGTCCTTGTAGGGCACGATGTCCCTGAGGTGCAATGATATCTCAGCGTATATCTGCTGGGTCGTGACAGCCTTCTGAAGCTTCGTGCCAGATTCAAGAAGTGACTCATGCAGCTTGATCTTCTCCTCGAGTGAGTTCAGGAGCATCATGTTGTCTATCATCCCGGCCAGCTGGTCTGCGACCACCTGCAGCACATCTGCCGTCTCCCAGCTGTACTCCTCCTTCCGGGAGTGCGCCAAGTTGAGCGATCCTATCACCCTGCCCCTGCTTCTGAGCGGAACTGCCAGGAAGGAGTTCATCGCTGTGATGTCCATGAGAGTGAACTCCGAGAACTGCTTTCGGGCGAGGTCCTTCTCAACAATAACCGCGTCCTTGGAGTACTTGAGCTTCTCGACTACGCTTCCCTCGAACGACGCCTTCCCGATGAACTTGGCCGTCTCAGGGTCTTCGGGGTTGGGAACAAGTATCTCCACATGACGTCCTTTCTCTTCGGTTGCGCCAAGGCTCAGCAATTCGAACGGCACAAGCTTGCACAAATCATCGTTCAGCCCCTTCAGGGTACTGTGGATCGCGTTGCTGGCGCCCGCGACCTTTGCGATGCGGTTGATGATGTCCATCCGGAACGCCTTCTCCCTCAGGTCGTCCTCAACCCCCTTCCTCGTGGAGATGTCTCTGACGACCCCCGCTATGCCGAACGGCGTTCCGCTGTCGTCCCTGAAGAAGGTCGCCGAGACCGCCATCACCGCCCGGCCACCGTCTGCGCGCCTGAGCTTGATCTCATAGTCCGTGATCGGGCTTCCCTGGTCCATCAAGGATGTGAGCGCCTGCCACTCCAGCTCACGGGCGACGATGTCTTTGGCGAAGTTCTTCTCCGTGATACGTCCATCCGAGTATCCCAGCATCTTCTCCATCGCAGGGTTCGCATACACGAGTTCTCCTGATTTCCTGCAGACGAAGACGCCGTCGAGCAGCTCGTTCATGAGCGTGTCCATGTGTATCGTGGTCTTGTCAGGCATTTCCGTTACCTCGCGCGGCTCCAGCGGGCGGTGAAGTGTGTGCATCCAGCGCTGACCTGTGAACGGGATACCACCGATAAAAGCTTTCGGAGACGCTAGCTCTTGCCTGTATCGGGTGGCTACTGGCTCGTTGCTCGGATCTGAGACGGAGAATGCCGTCAACATTGTCTTCATGTCAGTTCGCATTGTAACGAAATCGATATCAAGCCTGGTGACGATTCATGTCCTTGCCGGGCCACGGAATGACTCCTAAAGTCCACAAGTTGTTCCTGACGCGATGCAGTCTGGAGGAGCCGCGTCAGGTGAGCGCTTCTGACTGCGAGAGGTGCCCTATCGGCAGCGTCGTCGACCGCAGGTCGCGGGTTCTCTGCGACGGAGCGACCAAGTTCTTTTCGACGCCATGCTACCACGGCATGCGCTCTTCTGCAACGGTCGTCGACTGCACGGCCTGTCGACACGGCTCGGTCAGCGATGACAGGTTGCGGGTGTTGTGCCAAAAGCCGTGATGCACTGGCGGTCGACGTTTGTCGCGCTCCAGTACAGACGCGATACTGGCATCAACAATCTTATATAAATCTTGGCTCATATACACTGTATACAGGATGGGATGCGTTAGTGGTATCAGCTGATGCTTCAGGCATCTCGCTGAGCAGCGAGCTCAAGCCCGGGAACGTCTATCTCGTGGAGGAAAGGCGTCCAAGGGCCAGTTTCGACTTGTTCGAGCATGGCTTGTCTGCTGGCTGCTGCGGGATGGTCGTCACCAGGGAGCTGCCGAAGCGGCTCATGAGCGACCGCAATATCGGCAACAGCAGGGTCGTCTGGATGACGAACCTGGTCGGTGACGGTCGCATCAATCCGACGGCGATCGGCATTCTGATGAGCCAGCTGAGGTCGTTCGTGGAGAGTCATGAGAAGACGATAGTCATAATCGACGGCCTCGAATACCTCATCTCGCTGAACACCTACGATCGCATGCTACAGTTCATGAATCAGCTCAGGGATGTCGTGATGACGAACGACTCGTCCCTTATCGTGCCCATCGACCCTCGGACTCTGTCCGAGAGGGAGCTCGCCCTTCTGGAGAGGAACCTGGAGGTCTTGGTCCCGCGGTCACAGGACATCGAGCTGCAGGACGAGCCCATGCTCGGGCACCCCGACGCCGAGATCCGCGTCCTGAACGGCGGGCACAGATGAGCTTGTTTTAGAGCTGCAGGCCACCTTCTCCGCAGTAGAATTGTTCATTTTTAGTTCAATGCACATCGCGTAGGGCCTCGTCGAACCATGGTATCATGTCCGCGACGCTATCGAACACTTCCGCGCTGCCGATCGCACGCAGTTCCTGCTCGGTCAAATCTCCGGTGCGGACCCCGATGAACGTAACACCGGCGTTCCGCGCGCAATTGGCGTCGATATGATGGTCTCCAACGAATACGGTCTCCTCTGGGCGAAGGCCCAGCTGAGCCACCAGTCGCCGATAAGGCTCCGGGCTCGGCTTGGGAGGCGTGTCCGAGTTCCTGCACTCTACAGCATCCACAAGGCCCAATATGCCAGTCGCCGTGAGCACGGCCCTCGCGTATCTGTCGCATCCCCTCGTGAGAATGCCTATCTTGACCCCCCTATCCCGCAACAGTGTTAGTAGCTCCGAGGCGCCCGGGATGATCACGGTCTCGTCCACTCGCTCCAGCTCGACTTCGTCCATTATCTGGTCGAACTCGCGGATGAGCGCCTCGATCTCTGAAGTGGGCCTGCCCGCGTGTTCCATGCTCTGACGAATCCTGGCGATGAGCGAGATTATCCCATCGTCTGGGCTGTAACCCCGAATGTCCTCTCCTTCCTGCGCAATGCGTTCTATGATGAGCCTCTTGAAGCGGACATAGTCGACCGTCGACAGCACCAATGTGTCGTCGAGGTCG
>JBFEPA010000031.1:0-11968 GCA_041550275.1 Thermoplasmata archaeon
AGCATCTCGCTGAAGAACTTCGTCTCCTCGTCCTCGACCACGTCCCTGCTGATGATGATGAAATGCATCTTCGAGCCCTTGACTACAGTGCCGACGTGCCTTTCCACTTCGAAGGCGCCCAGGGCCGCCAGGTCTCCCTTGCCCTCGATGACCTTCTTGATGTCGTCGAAGTAGACCTCCACCTTCGGATTGAACACGAATTCCTTGAGGAGGGTTCCGTCTCTAGCTACAAGATATCCTTTCAACAGCTTCTTGCCGAACATAAGGCCACATCCGATGGGGAGGTATCGAAGGGCGGAGCCAATTCCGTTTCGCGGCGCCCCACTTGCAAGCCAGCAACGACCAATCCGGCCGCCCACAGACTTGTCCGATGTTATTGGTTACCGCCAACATAACCTTTTCTATGACTGGCATGAATAAATATGCCCAATCCTGCCGCATCCGAAGATTCGGGTCGCAAGCCCGTCAGGGCCTGAACCGCCGCAGCAGAGAGGCGTTCGTCACGACCGATATAGAGCTGAACGCCATCGCACCTGCTGCAAGCATCGGGCTGAGCAGCCAACCAGTGGACGGGTAGAGCACTCCTGCCGCGACTGGGATTGCTGCCGTGTTGTAGGCGAGCGCCCAGAAGAGGTTCTGCCTTATCTTGGCGAAGGTCCTCTTGCTCAGCTTCACCGCCGTTGCGATTCCTCTCAGGTTGTCGCCCGCTATGACGATGTTCCCTGCCTCCAGGGCTATGTCCGTTCCGCCGCCCATCGCTATCCCTATGTCCGCCTGAGCCAGGGCTGGCGCGTCGTTTATCCCGTCGCCGACCATCGCGACCACCTCCCCCTTCTGTTGGAGGGAGGTGACGACTCCGGCTTTGTCGGCGGGCATGACCTCCGCTGCGAAGTCGCTGATTCCCGCCTTGGACGCTATCGCCTGTGCAGTCCTGGCATTGTCCCCGGTCAGCATCATGACTCTGATTCCCATCGCCTCCAGCTCGCCCACGACCTCTTGAGCCTCCTCTCTAATGGTGTCGCCAACGCCCAACAGTCCGATGAGCTGTTTCTCCTCCATGCAGAGGATGACCGTCATGCCTTCCTCCTCCATGCTGCGAATGCTTTCCTCGACGCCCGTCAGATCGATGCCGTTTGCCACAGCCAGCCTTCGATTCCCCACGAGCACCTTTCGCCCGTTGACGGTGGCTTGAACCCCCTCGCCAGGGAGCACCTCAGAGAGTTCAGGGGTGCTGAGCCTCACCCCGTGCTCCTCCGCGGCAGACTCTATCGCCTTTGACAGAACGTGGTTCGTCCCACGCTCCGCGCTACCAGAAAGCATGAGAAGTCGAGAGTCGTCTACGCCGTTGACCGGTTTGACGGCCATCACCCTAGGGACACCCCTGGTGATCGTGCCGGTCTTGTCGACTATGACCGTGGTAAGGCTGTGCGCCTTCTCGAGTGCCACGGCGTCCTTGATGAGGACGCCCAGCTGCGCGCCTCTACCTGTTCCGACGACGATGGCGGTCGGCGTTGCGAGGCCAAGGGCGCATGGACATGCGATGACAAGAACGGCCACGAATATCTTCAGAGAGAATGGTAGCGCGTCTCCAACGTCCCATATGCCTGAGCCTACCATGAGCCAGAACGACAGTGACGCGGCGGCCGCAACGAGCACCGCGGGCACGAAGTACCCAGCGATGACATCGGCATACCTCTCGATGGGCGCCTTGGTCGCCTGTGCGCCTTCTACCAGGCGGACTATCTGCGACAAGGTCGTCTCCTCCCCGACCTTTGTGGCTCTCACCCTAAGGACTCCGGTGAGGTTGACCGTAGCACCAAGCACTTGCGAGCCAGCGACCTTTTCGACTGGGAGCGACTCGCCGGTGATGACGGACTCGTCTGCGTGGGACAGGCCTGATATCACCTCGCCGTCGACGGGGACGCGCTCCCCTGGTCGCACTACCACCTCGTCCCCGACCTCGAGGTGTTCGGCGGGCACCTCCTTCTCCACACCGCCTTCAACCTTGGTTGCAGTCGATGGCTGGAGCTCCATGAGCCCAATTATTGCTGCGGATGTTGAGCGTCGAGCCCGCAGCTCCAGATGCTTTCCCAGGAGCACAAGCGTGATGATCATCGCGGCGGTGTCCAAATACACCTCCTGGGATGCGGTAGCGCTCGGCACGATCGTCACTATCGCGCTGTACAGCCATGCCGAGGAAGTGCCCAGCACGACGAGGGTGTCCATATTGGCGCGTCTGTTGTGTATTGCTCTGTAGGCCCCCTTGTAGTACATTCTCCCTGCGTAGAACTGGACTGGCAGGGAAAGGAGAAGCAGTATCCAGTTGCGTGTCGAAGGGGCCAGCTCGTCCGCTCCCACGATCCCCGCCGCCATCGATATCGCTGCGATAGGCAATGTAAACACGACTGCGAGTGCGAGCGTCCGCAGACCTTCCTTGAGCTCCAATGACCTAGCAAGCTTCTCCGCCGTCGCCCCCTCTGTCTTCCGTACGCCATATCCTGCGGCCTCTATGGCTCGGGCTATGTCCGCCTTGGACGCCATCGCGGGGTCATAGCTGGCAACAGCTCTTCCAGTGGTGAGATTAACCGATGCGCTGTGCACCCCAGGGGTCGCTCTGAGAGCTTCCTCGACCGCGAGCGCGCATGTCGCACAATGCATCCCAGTGACGGTTATCGTCGCTTCGTCTCTGGCCACCTCGTAACCCGCACCGCTAATCGCCTCCTCCAATCTCTCCCTCGTGACCTTGGTGCGGTCATATCGTATCGTGGCTCTTTCGGTCGCCAGGTTCACGCTGGATTCCGAAACGCCCTCCAGCGCGTCTATCGCGTCCTTGACCGCAGCTGTGCAAGTCGCGCAGTGCATGCCCCTAATGCGGATGGCCGCCTCGACTTCCTCTTCCTTCTTCAGAATCCGCCGCTCCATTGTAACTACGCGCCGTCCGGAAGTGAATCGCCTCCCCCAACCATAGGCATTTCCCCGCAGTCACCCTGAACACCCTTCCGCCGCAAGCGACGTCCACGAAGGACATTGTATGCTGCAATTAAGGGCTTATTCGTGCTCAGAATATAGCTAGCATGTTTCAATTAGGGGCTATATGCGAAGTCGGAACACATGCAGGCGGGAAATCGATAGATACCTCCTTCGCACTGTTCCCTGAGCGGTGCTATATGGCGAAAGTCTCCGTCAGGCTGTACGCCACTCTCAGGAGCTTGTCTGGATCATCGGAACTCCATATGGAGGCGGACGACCTTTCGGGTCTCGAGCGCGCCCTGCGCGCGCGATGTGGCCGCCAAGTCGGAGCGCTGTTAGGCTCCGGTAGCCGTCCTTTCGAGGCCGTCGTCGTCCTTGTCAACGGAGTCACTCTTCGGCCAGACGCGATGTGCACCGTGACGCTCCGCGACGGAGACGAGGTCTCATTGTTCCCTCCTGTTGACGGTGGCTGACGGGTTGCTGGGTGTTTGTGAGGGAGCGGATAAGCTTTATATCGGGTCAGGGCATAACCGCGCCTCAGGACTTGCCATGGCGGCTGAACCAGAGGCCTTCAAATCCACCCGGGACACCACTCGTATACTATTGGCAGTCATCGCTGTCGCGATAGTGGTATCCGTCGGCGTGGTCGGCTACATAGTATACGACAATACGAAGGCGCACTCTGTCAGCGCCTCGGACATTGTGGAGATGGACGATCAGGTCACCATGAACTACATCGGCAGGTTCTCTGACGGAAGGGTGTTCGACACGAGCTTGTTCGATATCGCCTCCAACGACGCCGTGTATCCCAAGTCGCTGACATTTACGATGAGGGACGAAGGCAGCTACACCCCGTTCGATATGGTGGCAGGCAAGTACGGCGCTGAGGGAGGGACCATCAAGGGCTTCGCGCTTGGAGTCATCGGCCTGCATGTCGGCGACACTAAGGTGATCGAGGTTGCTCCGGAGGACGCATACGCCGTCAATCCAGACATGTTGAAGGAGATACCGATCACCGAGCATATAGCCGGCACGGAGAGGCTGTCCGAGTCGGATTTCGCTTCGCTGTTCAAGGTCGACCCGACGGTCAACGACCGCGTCGACCACTACAAGTGGGGCTGGGAAGTCATAGTCACCGAGTTGGAGTTTGGCTACGCGACATACAAGCACCTTCCTCCCGTGGGGGAGACCGTGTACCCGTTCGGCGATCCATCCGCTGTGGACCCTGCTGGCTGGCCTTGCTTCGTGGAATCATTCGACCCGACTGCGGACGATGGGGTCGGTGAGGTCATTGTCAGGCATCAGGTGACTGCGTCTGATGTCTACGCTGTCAAGGGGTATGGGCTGGGTGAACAGACTTTCGTCATCTCGGGCTTCGACGCCGAGAACGAGACCTTCGAGATACACCTTAGCGACCCGGCGACCGGATACAACGGTGAGATATCTGGCCGCGCTCTCTACTTCGAAGTCACGATCATAGCCATCACCAAGGCTTAGAGGCGCGAGGCGGCTTATTCCGCATGTTTGTCCTTGTCGCCCCTGCTGAACCGCGACGATATGGTTCTTATGTACCGGTCGAAAGTCATCTGGACGCGTTCATTTCCTGAGAAGATATACGCTCCGATAGCCAGCACGAAGCCAGCGAAGACATCCGCCAACCAGTGGACGCCCAGGTATAGGACGGAGAACGCTATGCCGACAGCGGCCAACGACACGAAGTAGTAGTATCTGCGGTAGTCGACTCCGGCCGACACCAGTATGAGAAGCGCCGTGACCACGAGGCTGATGTGAGCGCTGGGGAAGTCATTATTGAGCGGGTCGATGGATGTCACGATCCTTCCCCAGTGGGTGTCGATATACAGCAGCGGTGTCATGCCTGAGTCGGCATAGAACCCAGTGACGGTCACGGGGAAGAAGATGTAGAACGGCAGGAGAACGAGGTAGTTGAACAGCATGGCAATTGAGTACCTCCTGAAGGTTTGCCTGTCGTCCAGCGCGAGCATCAGTATCGGTGTGAAGTATATCACGAACGCGAAGACCCACACGTACACGAGTATGGAGAAGTCGGCGATGAACTGGTAGTCCAGGCGGTCCTGGAGGTTGCGGATCGCATTGCCGCCAATGCTGAACAGCCAGTTTGTGTATATGACCTCCTTTGAGTTCTGCTCCACACCGGACACGGCGTGCTCGATCAGTACGAGCATGGGTGCTCCGGCGATGATGAAGATGTACAACAAGTTGTATCGTACGGAATCCGCGATGCGCCTCAGCGAGAGGTTGCTCCAACCGACGAGGACAATCAGGCCTGCCACTATGCCAACGACGACGGAGACTGCGTACAGCGCTATGAACACCGAGTAGGAGATCGTGGCGTTGTCCCCCAGCCTCGCATGACATAGCGCAATAGATAAGTTTTCGTTCCGGTCCTGGCCCGCGGGCCCGTTCGGAGGCCGTTCAGCCCTTCCTCTTCCTGCATATCTCCGCCGCCCTCTCGTAGGCCATCTCCAGCCTGGCAGTGCACGAGCTGACCGAATACCGTTTGGAGGTCTCTATGGCGTTCGTCCTGAAGGATTCCGCTCCTGCCAGACACCTTCTTATGCC
The DNA here is from genome assembly GCA_041550275.1 of Thermoplasmata archaeon. Classification (GTDB taxonomy): domain Archaea; phylum Thermoplasmatota; class Thermoplasmata; order UBA10834; family UBA10834; genus UBA10834. The sequence continues at coordinate 5,572 of JBFEPA010000031.1, forward strand.
ATCAGCGCACGACCCCTCGTCGAATAGGCTGCCGTTGTGCCCCTCCTTTACGAACTCAGGTATCGCCCTGCACGCCATGCCCGCAACCGGGGTGCCAGATGCCATCGCCTCCAGTATGACGAGGCCCTGGGTCTCGAAGGTCGACGCGAGCGCCAGCATGTCACAGGTGGCGTAGGCTTTCGATAGCATATCATCCGAGACGAACCCGGTGAACACGACCTCCTTCGATACGCCAAGATCCCGGGCCATTGACCTATAGTGCCCCTCCGCCGGTCCGGAGCCGACCACGAGCAGCCGAAGGTCGCCATCCTCGCTCTTCAGCTCCGTCATGGCCCTGAGGATGATGTCCAGGCGCTTCTCCATCGAGAGCCGGCCGACATGGAGTATCACTCGCTTGCCGTCGAGTCCGTACCTTGTCAGAAGCGAAGGATCCCGGTTGCCGGGGGAGAATGTAGCACAGTCCACGCCGGTCGGTATCACATCGTAGGCCATCGGTCTCACGCCCTTGCCGAGGATCTCTTCCTCGATTGGCTTCGAAGGGAAGATCACCATATCCGGACGCCTCATCAGGTTCCTGAGGTAGACCCACACGAGCGGCACCAACAGGTCTTCCCGCAGGCCTATGAACGAGTAGTACTTGACCGCCTCGTTGGCCATCGTGTGGAATGTCAGCACGCTTGGCAGACGCAGCGCCCTGGCCGCCGTCAAGCTGAGGATTGCCATCGACGCCAATCCATGGCAGTGGACTATGTCGACTTCCTGCTCCCTCAGGTACTCCAGCATGTCCGATGGGGAGACCACGATCCTATAGTCCCTATACGACCTGAACTCGATGGATGGCAGGTAGTGCACCGGCCACCTACTCGTCGGCTCTCGCGAGGGCGTGTCCGGTGCGAGAAGCACTATCTCGTGCCCACGTGCCTCCAGACCCCTACATTGCCTCTCCATCGCGACGACGGCACCATCCACGGTCGGATGGTATGAGTCGGTAAACATCGCGATCTTCAAGTCCTCACCTCAGTCCAGTCGGTCACGGATGCCTTTCAACTTCTCGACCACTTCCGCAGGCGACCCTCCAAGCAGCCTTATCATCGGCTCCTTGCCGTGGCCTCCTCGGTCGAATATGACGTCTGGAACTCTTCCATACCTTTCTATCGCGTAGGAGACGCCCCAAGTCATCGACGACTTCCCCCGAGGCTCGCGCGAGCGATCGAACGATGCTACTTTCAGCCCGGCCTCTCTGCACGCTCTGACCGTTCGGGCAGAGTACTTGATGTTCATGGCGCATCTGACCGAAGGGTCCTTCGCAGACGCTGCTAGAACTATGCGAGCGACATGCTTCGAAGCCCCGAAGCTGGCGCACCCAATGACCTTGGCGCGGTCCCCAACCCGGACGATTCTGCCGGTGAAGGCTGCAATGTCCAGCGGTTCCAGCGCCCCAGTCACCGCGTAACCCATGTTGGAGCCGACCTCGGGCAGTAGCTGGGGCTCCATGAGCGCCTGCAGCTCATCGACCGCGTCGTGTAGTTCGGCCAGCATGGATGCTTTCATGGCTTCTTGCTTGAGTATCGACAGAGGGTTCACACACGGGACACCGCCGCCGATGCGTTCGGAAGAGATTATCGCCCTGTATGTGGCCGCCTTCGATGCTCTGACGGCGTCAATCAACGAAGCGCCTGTGGACAGATGCGCGGCTATCATCGATGCAAGAACGCAGCCCGTTCCATGGACGTCGCCTCTCGCTCTCGGTGTGGATACTTTGGAGACCTTGCCTTCTGAGAATAAGAAGTCGATGGCCTCCGGCCCTTTCAGATGTCCTCCTTTGATGAGCACGGCCTTGGCCCCCTCTTTAAAGAAAGCCGTTGCAGCCCTTCTGGCGCTCTGAGCGTCCTTGACCCGTACGCCGGTCAACGCCCTCGTCTCGTCAATGTTGGGAGTGATGATCGTCGCAAGAGGCGCCAACTGCCTCATGATCTCCTCAGCTAGTCCCTTCGTGGAGAGGGCGCCGCCGGTCGTCGCCCTCATGACAGGGTCCACGACTACGGGCGTCTTCGTTCCCTGGAGCCGCCTCGAAACGACTTCGACCGTCTCCGGGTCGTACAACATGCCCGTCTTCACTGCGTCCACGCGGACATCGGAGAAGACCGCCTCCAGCTGTCCGTCAACCTCCTCGGGGGGCACGGGCGTGACTGAGAACACCCCTCTCGTGTTCTGCGAAGTGACGCATGTGATTACCGTGCACGCTCGCATCCCGAGCGCCTCGATCGCCTTGAGGTCCGCCTGGATGCCCGCGCCTGCAACAGGGTCGGAGCCCGCGATGCTGAGGATATTGGTCATCCTTGAGAGCATGCATTCTGCTGGATAAAGCAGTTGTGCCAGCGCCGGTCGTCGTCCAGCTGCGGCATCGTTATATATTGGACAGCTAATCTGAACGACCGATATGAAGGCTCAGACCGGCCACATAGTGTTCAAGGGCGCATTCAAGTACAGGAACCTCTCGAAGTCCTTCGAGGAGCTTCTCAAGGTGTTCCTCCAGGAAACCGACCAGATGCCCGATGAGGAGGAGATACTGCAGATGTTCATCAGACTGAACCTGATGGACCTCAGCAAGAACAGGAAGCCAGAGGGCTACAACCGACGCGGGAGGATGAGGCTCGTGTTCCCCCTGACAGACGGCAAGAAGGAGATGTACGTCCGAGCCGATGTCAAGACCGCTCAGGTCATCAGGGTCACCGAGCAGCTCAGCAGGGTCCTCAAGAAGGCCGGCATATCACATTCGATCGATTACGACCGGCTGAAGACCCTTCAGGAGTCATAGGGCCACGGACACCACCGCCAGGGCTTTCGGTGGGTGGCCTGATGGCAGGGGCGAGGTCGAGCATGCATTTCCGGGACAAGGTTCGGAAGGCGGTCGAGGACAGGGCCGCGCTCGACGGCATGAGACGTTCTTTTGAGACCATACTGGCCAGGCGCGAGGCGAACCTGGAGCGAATCCCTGATCTGGAGGAGCGCAAGGCGCGCCTCCGCGAGCTGAAGGAGAGGTGTGTCGGGAACGAGGAGCTTCTTGCTGATGCTCTCTCCGCCATGAGGGAGAACGGCTGCCGGGTTGTCATGGCCAAAGACTCGGCCGCCGCCATCCGAGCCATCTCTGCGGAGGTAGAGGGACACACGCTCGTGGTCAAGTCCAAATCGAACATAACCAAGGAACTCCACCTCGTGGATGAGCTCTCGCAGCTGGGAATCGAGGTGGTGGAAACAGACCTCGGAGACCGAATAGTTCAGCTCCTCGGATGCGAGGCGGTCCATCCGACTGGCCCTGCCTGCCACCTGACGCGTGGACAGATATCTGAGCTTCTTTCACGTCATTACGGCCGTCAGATATCCGACGACCCTGAGGAGCTCACGACTGCGGTGAAGGACGAGATAGCTGGGTTCCTCGGACGCGCAGAAGTTGGGATAACCGGCGCCAACGCCATAGCCGCTCGCGAAGGCGCTGTCGTAATAGTCCACAACGAGGGAAACGCCGCGAGGTGCGCGTCGCTCCCAGGGAAGCACATAGTCGTGACCACTCCGGAGAAGATAGTGCCGTCGCTCCGCGACGCGATGGACCTCGTGGCTCTCCAGGTGTACTACTCTACCGGCAAGGTGTCAAGCGCATACGTCAATGTGATATCTGGGCCAAGCTACACGGCAGATATCGAGAAGAAGATCTTCAAGGGCATGCACGGCCCAAAAGAGGTCATAGTCGTGCTGGTCGATGACGGCCGTCTATCGCCGATCGACGGTGAACCGCTCTACTGCATCGGCTGCGGGTCATGCCTCACCCGATGTCCCGTGTACAGTGTCATCGGACCCGTGTTCGGAACGCGGGGGCATATGGGCGGGCAGGGCGTGCACCTTCTGAGCTCGATGGACAGGCTCAAGGACGCCCACGACGCCGGGCTGTTCGTCTGCACCTCCTGTGGCGAGTGCAAGCAGGTATGTCCCGTCGATATCGACACAAGAAAGGGCATATTGAACGGGCGCAAGACCTACAATGAACGAAAAATGGAAACCGCCCCCGAGCGCGAAGTGGTTGCCGCAAGCGTCAGGAACTACGACAATCCGTGGCAGATTCCGAGAGCGAGGAAGTCGAGGTGGGCGAAGGGGATGCGCCTTCCCTCAGAGGGCGTCGTCCTGTTCTTCGCAGGGTGCTCGACATCACTCCTGTTTCCGGAGTCCGCCAAGGCGGCGGTGGGGCTCATAAGGGCTACGGGCTCCGAGCCAGCGTATCTCGGAGCGGCTGAGAAGTGCTGTGGCTCGACCCTTCGCAAGTTGGGCGCTACTGAGCTGGCGCGGTCCAAGGCGGAGTCGTGCTTCAAGGACTTCGCAGGAGCTGGCGCGAAGACGGTCGTCACCTCATGCCCGGGGTGCTATTCCGCGCTCGACGCTCATGCGGACCTGAAGGCGGAGTACGGGGTGGAGATTCAGCACATATCCCAGTTCCTCAGCGATCGGCTGGACCGCCTCGACACCAAGGTGGTGGAGGATATCGGGAGGGTGACATACCACGACCCGTGTGACCTCGGGAGGGAGAAGGGAGTCTTCGACGAGCCGAGGAGGCTCTTGGAGGCCGCCTTGGGATCGCCGGCGTGCGAGATGGCGTACTCTGGAAGGGACGCTGCCTGCTGCGGTGCGGGCTCAGGCGTGAAGAGCGGTTTTCCTGAGCTCGCTCTGGCAATAGCCCGCGAGCGAATAGAACAGGCGATGTCTGTAGGCGCTGACACGGTGGTGACCTCTTGCCCATGGTGTGTGCAGAACCTCAGGGAGTGTCAGGGCGCTCACCCGGATGTGGATGTGATAGATCTTGTCGAACTCCTGTCGCGCTCAATCGAGGCGGACGATCAACGGAAATGATGCCAGTCGTTTCTTCCGCTAACCTTCCAATCTCACGGTCCTCACATCCGAGTATATCGGCCCCTGAGGCGTGAGGACGCTCTTCTTCAGGACCACTTCCTCCACGCTGTAATCCCCATAATCGGTGGCCGCATTGGCCGCGATGAAGTCCTGCATCGTGTCCTCGGCTATGATGCCTCTTGATCGTGCCACGGTCAGGTGTGGTTTGAAACCCCTTCTGTCGCGTTCCAGACCTACGGTGGCGAGGGAGCCGTCGATCACTTCAGCGAGGTCGACCAGCTCGTTGCCATCCTCCATGCCGACCCATATGACCTTGATGTTGGACAGTGACGGAAACGCTCCCATGCCTCTGAGCCTCAGCTGAAATGGTCTGCGTTCCCTGGTTGCACCGGCTAAGCATGTGATGATATCCTCAACGAGTGCCTCTTCCGTATCGCCCAGGAACTTCAGCGTCATATGCAGGTTCACGGGCTTCACGACTTTGAGGTTCGCTCCAACACCCTTGAGGTAATCGAGGAGCGCGACCAGGCTGTCGTTGGGCGAGATGTCGACGGATACGAACGCCCTGAATTTCAACATGCCACAATCACACAGCAGCCCCATAATGCTTTCTCGAGATGTCCAGCAGAGTGGGCGTAATGGACCGCCATCAAGCTGTTCGTCTTGGACGGCGGTCGAGGATCCGTATCTTCTCCCTCATGAGCGACACCCCGATGAACACTATGGCCAGCGCCGCAGCCAGGCCAATCATGTACCCAGCGTCCCCGAGCTGGTCCTCGTAGAGGACGCCGAATGACGCCATGAAGTTGAAGGCGCTGTGCATTGCAACGGCGCCCAGGTAATGGGGAATCCATCCTCCCAAGCCGAGCGTCTTCCTAGCAATCCCCAGGCCGAGAAGGGAGGAGGATGTTGCGTGCAGTAGTGCTGAGGATATGCTTCTGATCAGCGCGGTGGCGACGAATGCCTGAGCGCCGCCCTCTGCCAGGGCAGCGGTCTCGTACAGGAGGTTCTCTGTCGCGGCGAAGCCCAGGCCGACCGCCGCACCGTAGATGATGCCGTTCTCGAGCTCGGTCATCAGATGCCGTGCTCGGCGTATGCCCAGACCCTTGGCTGCTTCCTCGACGAACGGCGCTATCACGCAGGCGAGCACGACCACCGTTATGCTGGGATTCTCTCCAAGGTACTCGTACACCCTCTCGATGTTCTCGCTGAACAACAGTGTCAGCACCAGCTCGAGAGCGAGTGCGATGATTACGGAGACGATGGCCCCGTAGAAGAACACCCTGAACAGCCTGCCGTAAGGCTCCCTGAAATGTCTCTCTGTATTGCGTATCCAAACGAGGTACAGGATTGAGGGGACGAACGCGACCAATACGATAACGATGGCCATCAGCAGCCAGTTTTCCATAGTCTACCACGGATGTCAGCAGGGTGTGTGTATTTCAAGGTTGTCCGATGGGCTCTCGCAGAACATGTGAGTGATAAGGGGTTTCGCCCCCTG
>JBFEPA010000032.1:0-11492 GCA_041550275.1 Thermoplasmata archaeon
AGCGTTGGCTTAAGTCTGTGATTCACGAAGAATTGGTCGACGTGGACCTTAAGATGATGGTTTCTCTTGAAAGCCTTCCTAAGGCCTACGTCGTACTCTGGCATCCCCTGCCCATCCCAAGGCGCATGGAGCAACGCGTCGGCTCAGTCTCGCTAAGTCACCTTGTCAGCACTCATCGACATGCGGAGCTGATGCTCGGCGGCCTCATAGTCGCATCCCGACCAGCTCGTAATAAGTGTTAGCAGTCAATTCTCATTACTGACTATCAGCGGTGTAAAATCCTCGACGGCTGCAGGCCGGTCTCTATCAGACGGTGAACGGCAGTCCAGACACTCCTTCCTTCTGGAAGGCTCGGAGCATGTCGTTGACCGTCTTGTAGTTGGTCATGTTCATCTCGGTCATCTTCTCCAGTATCCTCGCCCTGAGCGCAAGTTCCCGATAGACGTCTCTCTTGTCCTTGTAGCCTCGCTTCGTAGCGACCTTCTCCTCCAGGATGAACGAGTTGTTCATCCCCCTGAAGATGTGCTGGTCGTTGACCGGGTTCCAGACGAACACCGCCCTTGTCATTACTCCACCCATCGACTCGCTGTAGCCGAGTATCTCCTCAATCGACAGCACGCGTCTGATCAACTTGCCTCCTCGGTACACCCCTGCGAGGAACACTGCGACATTAAGGTTGTCCATGCTGGTCACAGGCACACTTATTGGTGCACCAGTGAACCTCTGAATCATCCTCTTGACCGATGCCGCGTGGAAAGTCGCCATCACAGGTATGCCGGTTTGCATAGCCTGGAACGCGACATTCCCCTCTTTCCCTCTTATCTCCCCGACGATGATGTAGTTCGGTCTCGATCTCAAGCCGGAGCGCAACAGAGCGAAAGTGTCGACCTTGCTGTCTTCAGGTCCGAATTCCCTCGTTGAGAGCTGTTGCCAGACGGCGTGCGGAGGCTGTACCTCGAGCGTGTCCTCTGCAGAGAATATCTTCTGGTCGTACCTGATGAATGGGAATATCGCGTTGAGAAGAGTGGTCTTGCCAGATGCAGTCTCTCCGCACACGAACACGCTCATACCGTTCTCGAGACAGAGCCATAGGTAAGCCGCCTCCTGGGGTGATAGGGTATTCCATCCCGCAAGTTGGGCAGCGCTCAGCGGTTCCGTCGAGAACTTTCTGATGGTGAAAGTCGGTCCAGCAACGCTGACATCGTCCGCGTAGACTATATTGATACGCGATCCATCCGGTAACGCGCCGTCTATGATTGGCCTCGAAATCGAGGCGGGGCGGCCCATACGCTCGCTCATGGATTTTGCGTACTTGTCAAGCTCGACCACGTCTTTGAACCGGATGTTGGTTTCCACCATGCCGAGTATTTTGTGATAAAGGTTGATCTCTCTTACACCTACGCAGTGAATATCCTCGATATACGGATCCCTCAAGACAGGCTCGAGAACGCCGTTCTGTAGCACGTTGCGTTTGACGTAGTACTCGACAATCTTCAACTCGTTGGGGCGTAGGTAGATCTTATTGCTGGGCTTGAACAGCTGTACCAGCTTCGACGGACCGCTCAGATCGGACACCTTGATGATTTCCGCCATGAGCTTGTCAAGAACGTCGTTGAACTCCTCGTCCGTGATGTGCACTTTCTCTTTGCCGGACTCGAGGAATATCCTCTCAACGACGCGGTCATATTGGGTCTCCAGCTCTTCTGTCATGAGTGGCTGGATGACATCATAGTGCTGCCCAATGTCCTTGGATCCGTGGAGATGGATGAATATGGGGTCCCCGACGGGATACACAACGTCGACGTAGCTCTCCTTGCTTATGTCCTTGGCCAGGGTGTCCACGAACTTGGGAGTCTGCTTCGTCTCCTGAGCATACTTCTGCATGTATATGCTAAGGTGCGGATTCCGCTCTAGGACCCTGCTGAGCTTAGCTGGCATCTCCTCCCCTCACACCACAGAGGTGATCTCGATCACCATCCCCACATTCGGCTCTATTCTGAAGCCAATCATGGGCGACACTCTGTACTGCGTATTGGCGAATCTCTTCACGACTATGTTCCTGGATATCATGCCCCCCACCTGCGAAACGACGAGATTCAGATACACATGGCTGTCCGATTCGAGCGGGGATAGGGCTTCCTCATCGACCTCATCCGGGTCAACAGAGATGACCACGCTCTTGTTCATTCCTGCAAGCTTCTTGAAGAACGCGAGTACGTCCAGACTGTTCTCAACTCCGTGTAGGCTGTTGTTGACAAGGCTCGAGAAAGTGTCAATCACGATCACATCGCTCGTGAACAAGTCCCTGGCGCGCATCAGCATGCCAAGGAAGTCCTTTCGGCTTCGGGTGCTTCCGATCAAAGGATAGACAGGGACGAACTTCAGCTTGCCATTCAGCAGCCACGAGGCAATCTGGTAGTCGAGACAGTACATCTGGTCGATGAAGTCCTTGACCGTTAGCTCCGTCGATATGCACGTGACCGTGTGATCATTGCTGAGGAACCCGAATATCATCCTCTGGAGGACTGCGCTCTTGCCTGAACCTTTGGCTCCTTCCATAAGGGTGATGGTGCCTGCTGGCAGCCCCTGACCGAGCTGGTCATGCAGGTCGTCCCTGGATATCTGAAGTCTGTAGATGTCGCTCAACGGAGGCTGCACCTCCACACTATATCCGGAAGCTGAGTGTGTCAGAGATCCCGTTCTCAGTGGTGACTTGGACCGTATAGTCACCTGATGATAGGGCGACATCCACCGATATCGTCAGGAGGCTCGCGGGGTCCCAGAACGAAGTTCTATTACCACTCAGCGACAGGCTATAGTCCGTCGTTACAACTCCATCTAACATCACACTGATATAGTTGTGGTTGAGGGTCGTAGACCCTGTGTTCTGGACATATATCAGCAACGGGTCGTTTGGCATAGCGGACGGATCGTTGATTATCACTATGCGTGTCGACATCTCGCTGCTCACTTGTTCCCCTTGGTCATTTATCCCGTTGGTGAGGTCGTATACGCCATTTGCCGCGACCGCAACCACCGCTGTCGCGACAATCAGTGCCGATACGAAGAATATCAACTCGGTGGCACTACCGCTTGCCATATCTCCCACTCCCGTTACAACAATGCGACTTCTGACACTCCATTTTCAGTCACCACCTTGATGCTCGTGCCGAGGTTCTCGACCACAAGCCCATTCGCGAAATCGGAAACGAAAATCTTACCTGAGACGTCGACTCCAGCTGCGGAGTCGCTCAGCCCCTCGCTGATCACTCCAAGATATGATCCATCCTCGTCAAAGACGAGGATCTCTTCGCTGTTGTTCAGCACATAGAGGCGCCCCTGCCCTCCATCGTTGCTGCTTGCGGAGATATCATTCGCCACTCCAAGGTTCCCAGAACCCACCACCGCGCTACCACCTGTGCCATCGAGGGAGTATCTGTCCACGTGATAGCTGCCAGCGGCGTAGTCAACGACGTAGATGTATGTGCTCACATAGACGTCCCGCGGTGCCGTCATGGCTCCCCCATTGGGGATGAGCTGGTCGACGAAGTTGCCCGTCGTCCTGTTGTATCTGTCCAGGTGAGAGCCGCCGTCGACGATGTATATGTATTCGCTATCCGCCGCAAAGGAGGAAGGGGCAGAGGTGTTTGCCGAATCGTTGACAAACCTGTCTACCCAGTTTCCGTCCAAATCGAATCTGTCTATGTGCGTGCCCTCGTCAAGCACGTACAGATAGTCATTACAGACCTTCAAGTCTGTAGGCGATAAGAGGTTGATGTTGTCAGTTATCGTGAACTCCAGTAGCCCATCAAACGACAGCACATCGATATCAGTGCCGTCGACAATAAACACGGACTCCCCGACGGATATGTTCGCTGGACCTGACAGGCCCGCATCGCTGCGCACGCATGTTCTCGGGATCACCGATGGGTCGAATGATGTGTTGGGACTGGAGATCGTTATTGTGAGCGACTCTAGTGGCAGCCACAAGTTCGTTGTAGCGCCGCTCACTCCGATCTCCTGGGGGCTGATCACAGTGCCATTTACAAGCACTCTTGTGTTGTTGATGCCGAGAGGTACGCTGCCCGTGTTCTTCACCACGATGTCCAGTTCTCCAGTGAGTTTCGAGTAGCTCACGCTCACGACTTCAAGTTCAGTTTGCACCTTCTCGCTCATGTAATCGTATCGGTCATCGAACGACTCTGACACCTTGTCGAACGCATCGTTCACCGAGGCGTAAAGAATAGAAAAAAGAATGAGAAAGGTGGCGAAGAAAATCGCCATTGTTGCAGAGACACTAAACCCCATGAAAGCCCTCCAAGCTCTCTTTGAACTTCGAGATATTCTGCTCCAGGGAGTTAAGCCGATCCTTGTCGATCTCAAACCCAGCTATTTTCTGTATGAAGAGCAAGGACTTCAGGTGGTCGTCGGCCGTCAGCCTCCAGTCTTCCACCTTCTTGTACGCTCCTGTCTGAGGAGTTGGGAGGTCCTTGAATACCTCCTCGCGCGCTTCCTCGTACTCCATGTACTTGTTGACGTCCTGCATCTCACCTCTGGCATACGACATAATCTCGGACTTGACGTCTTCACTGATCCATCCGACGTCCACGTAGTAGTCCAGCACGAGAGAGATGCGTCCTCTCGGAACGCGCTCGAACATGAACTCTATCCAGCGCATGACGAGCACTAGAGTGAGGTAGTCATGGCATACGTAGGCTAGCAGCGGCTTCTTGTTGTGCTTGCTTCTGGCAGCCGCTCTCACCTCTTTCTCCTCCTTCTCGTCCTTAGGCGATAAGTCGCGCCTTGTCTGTTGCCGCGTCTTCATCTTGGCCATTGCTGTGGGCCCGGGATCGATCGGCACTTCCGGCTCCCACGGGGGGGCGTCTCGGCTGGTCCTGGAGATCCTTCCATTTCCCGACTGCTCTTGGTCGTCTCCTTCTCCGAAGGGCTTGAATTCAGGCAAGTCTTCGTCAAACCCCAGTTCTGGGAATTCGACTACAGGCGGAGACTGAGCTATCGACTCGACCTTCTCTTCCTGAGCCCCGCGTTCAGAGACGTCAATGAACGGATTGAACTTGGCAGACACAATCTCATAGACCGACAGCAGCTTCCTGATGTCCTGCTCCATGAGATTCAGACGGTCTCGGTTCTTGCCCGCTTCACTCTTCTCAGTGGTCAGCGCAGAGTCTATACGTCCGATCTTGTCCTCGATCTCCTCAAGACGACCAAGGATCTCGGAGAACTCCTTCACGCCTGACATACCGACACCATCCGTGTCTTCTTGCTCCACAAGTTCATCTTCCTCATCTTGGGGCATGTAGACCTCATCATCCCCAGATGGCAGGAAATCATCGTAGACCTCCTCTTCCGCACCCTCTTCGAAGTCCTTCAGCTTCCTTCGAGACGAGGGATCGTCTTTGCTGGGTTTCTTACGGAACAGGCCTGCCATTTATCAACACCTTATCCCCGTGCATTCACCCCAGGGATCTCCTCTCCCCCATCTTTCATAAAAGATGAAGAGAGGGGAGTTATCCCTGATATGAGACTTCGCCGAGGCTAGTGTCTCACAGCACGATCGCGCTGCTTGCTTCCAGCGTCGGTGGTGCGTGAATCTCCGACAGCGTTGGCACACCGTGCTTCGGCATCAACAGCAGCGACAGCGCTTCCTGGACATCCATGCTCATGTCTATGCCAGTGCCCGACGTAAGGTCGATCTCCACCTGGAATATGTCTCCAGATGTCATCATGACCGCGCTCGTCGCTGGCGGCATGTCCCTAAGCTCGGTCGCTGTGAACTCAGTGTCGCTCGCTGCTGCGCCATAGACTAGAGTCACTTCACTCGATGTCGAACCACCGATCGTCTTTATCACTTCGATAGTGGTGTTCGCGAGGTTGACACCGGGGCTACCAGCGGTCAGGGATATCTTGAGGTACACTGTGTCTATCAGTGAGTTGGCGTCAGTTGTGCCCCACACCGCCAGTATCTTGAAGCCCGTCGCTACGTCCGCGAGGGCCTCATCACCTGTGCTCTCCGCCTGCTGCTGCAGCTTGTATGCAGTCTGAACCAGGACACCCGCAGCCACTGCGGCGACGAGTATCATGGCGATGAAGATGAGCAGGGTACCTACGCCCATCTCACCTCTCTCATCCATCTTTCTCTTGTTCCACGCTAGTTTGTTCATCTCTTCTTCCTCCAACTATGCATCTCTTGCCAGGTTCCGCACCTGGGCTGGCGTTCGGGTAACCCACCCGACGAAGGGGATCATGCGAGCCGATCCGAGCTCTCCGGCGCTCCGGCCGGACATCGAGAGCGTCCGCTGCTCGAAGGTACTCTAAAACAACGCGTTTGCGTGCCCGCGATCACGGCATGACGGCGCTGTTCGTGTCATACCTGACAGGGCGCGTGCCTTTCCCATCAGTCTCGATCAAGCCCTTGCACCTCACCTCCTGTCGTGGTCGCCGCCATGGTCGAAGGCGGGGAGCGAGAGAGATGCACCTCCCAAGAACCGGGCTTGGGAGGCACTATCCACAGGGCATGTAGACCTCTCTCGAGGTTCATTTATCCAGTAAATATATCTTAAAGGCTATTATACAAATCTCCGCCAGGATAACTATCGTTGATTCTCATGGGTGATTCGCGCGGCCATGCAGATTACATCTAGCCAGCAAGTTCCCCCTCACCCATGGAATCTCTCGCCTTGCTGTCTGCAATCAGACAAGATTGATGTATCTGTACGATCCGAGATACGGGATTTGGCAATCCTCTATCGTCGGTTGACCTATGGTCGGGATGAACTTGAGGGAGAACGAAGACTCCGCGTGGAGGTTCAACCCAACCTCGCCCGCGTCTATGAATATCTTCACGAGACAGCTGTCCACCAGCGAGTATGTCGTGGCAAACACGTCATCCGAGTCCCGGAGAATCTCTACAGAATACCGGTAGGAGTCAGCACCCGCGGCACCAAGCACATCGGGATTGAACGCCAAGGTCGCATCGGTCTCGCCGTCCGTTATCTCTATCATGAGCGATGAGAAGAGTATCGGCTTGCTGCCAGGGACCGTCTCCACCTTGATTTCTATCATCTGGATGATGTTGGATGGAGTCACCGGCTGGGCGTAGTTGCCCGCAAGGTCAACAGCGATTACCGCATAGTAGTACTGCCGCCCCGTCGCTCCTGTAAAATCGTTGTACGCGCGGGCATCGGGATCGAGCTCTGCGAGAGGCGTTGCCGCCATGAGCTCCTCGACGCTGTCCAGAGCCGAATAGGAAGTGCTTCTGAACACCAGGTACTTCGCGACGATGGTCTCGGCGTCGGAAGCGCCCTCCCAGGATATTAGCATGGATTGCACGTCCTGCCTTGCCGTGACCCCCCCTGCAGCGGTGGGCGCGTTCTCGTCCGCCATGGTGGCCGTGTATGAGACCGATCCCAGCATGACTTCGTTACCCGATTTGTCCTGGGCTATGACGAAGTATACGTATGTCCCTGGCGCAGGTGGTGCATCTATGTAGCTCGATGCTGTGTTGTTGAATTCCGAGAGAAGCGTTGCAGGGGGAAGCGTAAGGACCACCCGTCCGTCGTCGGTTCCTGCAGTCACGAACCCGAGGGGCGCCTCTGCTCTGTAGAGTCGCTGCAACAGCACACCGCTGCCGAGGTCAGACGCAGGCACCCAGAAGACTGCAACGGAGTAATCGTCGACTGCAGCGGTGTTCGTCATCGACCCGCCGACAGGAGGTGTGAGGTCCTCGTCAGCCGTCGAGTCATCAGTTGACGCCGAGCTGTCCATAGAGCTGTATAGTGCGCGATTGCCAGCGCGATCTACCCCGACTACTGCGTATGCGTACGAGGTCGAGTTGTCGTCTCTTGCCGTGTAGTCGGTATACTGTGTGTTCGTTCCTGCATCTGCTGTCAGGCGAACCAGCTCGTAGGTCGGCGTTAGCTGGTCGAGCGTCAGGAGGCGGTTTCTCGCAACCTGCTCGTTGAATGTCGCGGGATTGGTAGGGTCATATACACTTGTCCTGTAGACGATCTCTTGTGCGAGGCCTGAGCCATAGTCCAGGGCTGAAGTCCAGTTCAGGACGATTCCCAGTGGAGAGACTCCATCGCTTGTGGCAGTTGTGTTCCACAGCGTGCCACCTCCAGGGGCTTGATCGTCTCTAGACGGCATATACCCGGATACAATCGAAGTGTCGGCGCCGTCTGGGTTTCTGTCCCCTGCTATGTTCACGACAGATACTCCACCTGACACCTCGGACACAGAGTCGTCTACGGTCTTCTGCGCCTGTTGCTGCAGGAGAGCCGCGGCATACAGCATCAGTGATGCAGCTATCGCCGATACCAACACTATCGCTATGAATATGATCAATGTGCCGATACCGATGTCCGCCTCTCGGTCACCGCGCAGCCCTGCCTTCAGCTTCGTTAGCCCCATCCGGATCTCTCCTGGCATAGGGCATGGGACTGAGCTTACGCTGACCGTCGAGTCTCCAATGCTGAGGCGCCATCAGAATCTTGTCCGCCGTTCCCGGCAGATGATACTCTCGTCGTGAAGACGAGAGTCTACAGTCTACATGCCCTGTGGATAGTGCCTCGAGATGCGTTGGAGGCTTCTGACAACTTATGCACGTGATGTTTATATAAGACCATCAGCCGTGATTTTCACCGGAGAAAATCTCAGTTGAGTCTATTGGGACGAACGTGAGCCTCCGGCTCTGCGAGGCTCACGCTCATCGCCTACGCTTTCAATGCCCTGTGTTCTCTCGCGTTGGGCCACGGCGCTTATCGGCGAGCCATGACCTCATCAAATGCGGCAGTAATCGTCGAGTCCGTCCTCCAGGAAATCGATCTTCTGCCTAAGCTCGTACCACAGGTTCTTGTCCGTCTCGACACCAGCGATTTCGAGAACGAACATCCACGACTTGAGGTGGTCCTCCGGCGCTAACCTCCATTCCTCAGTAGGGTCGCCCTTCCTCCTCTTCGGCTTCTTCTTGGCGGAGGGCTTGGTCACGAGGAGGTTCTGGTCATCCACGGCCTCGTAGACTATCTCCGTGTCGCTCTCCGGCTCGGGTGGTTTGACCCCCTCGGCGATGGTGACAAGCTGCTCCTCCACCTCCTCGCTTATCCAGCCTATCCTGTAGTAGTACTGAAACAGCTCGGGGATGGCTTCCATGCTCGTTCTCTCAATGAGGAATCTGATCCAACGCAACGTGATCAGGTTGGTCCTCGAATTGATTTCAAGCCTGTCAAGCACTGGAGGCCTCTCTTCGTCGCCCAAGTCGGTCACCTGTGGCAATTGCTGCTCACTCATGTGAGTATCTCATAGGTATTCGAATACACCGATGGCGTGGTCAGGTCGACGTACGTGGGTATGCCGTGCTTCGGTATCATCAGGATGTTCGCAGTCGACTGCGTGACCAGGGACATGCCGTTCGCGCTCAGGTTGACGTGGATCAGAGCGATGTCTCCCTGGGTTATACCGACGTCCGTATCCGTCCATGCCTCGTACGGGTATGTGTCCCTCAATTGTGAGGCATCGAATGTCCCCGTGGTCGAAGTGACGTTGGAGAACGAGAGCGTATCGTCCGCCAGTCCTGTGGATATCTCTATCACCAGGTTGGCAAGATTGATGACAGGGCTGCCCGCGGACAATGCGACTTTCAAGTACAGGTCCGTGATCGAAGTCAGGTTGGAATCTGTCACACCGTATGCCGCCAGAGTCCTCAATCCCGTGGCTATCTCCTTCAGCGCTTGATCTCCAGTAGTCTCTGCCTGTTGCTGCAGTTGGTAGGCGGTTTGAACGAGCACTCCCGCGGCGACCGCAGCAACCAGGATCATCGCGATGAATATCAGGAGCGTTCCGACTCCCATCTCCGCCCCCTCGCCCATTCTCGCCTTCCTCGGCTTGGGTAATTTCTCCATTTTCGTTCCACCTCGTGTTCTTGCGGAGTTGAGATGAGAGGACGGATACGGAACAGGAACTATAGCCAGCGCCGTCAGGGATATACTCTGCGGCCTCGGAAAATCGTCGAGACGCCCCTTGTCGGCAAGCCAGTACAGCCCGCTCGCTCTGCCCTCTGGATCTCTCACTCCCGAGGAGGTCCTACTTGCCCTGTGGATAGTCTCGATATTGCTCTCAGGGAAGATTACCAACCCTGAAAGCAATCATTGATAATCATGGTTGATAGAAAAGCATTACGCTGTGATTTTCTGAGCAGGTAATCACGGAGCGTGCCCGGATGCGCTACAACTACAGTCATTGGACCGTGCAGCAACTACATCGACGCCAGCCCGGGCGGCTCTCGCCAGTGCGCTCAACGCTCACAACATTTCTCTTGGTTTCGGCGTCGCCATGTTCTGTGTGATCTCCAACGGCGTCGAGCGGTGATTGAGGTCGAGCTTCAAGTGCAGCATGCCCTTCTCGTAGACGAGAGTGACGCTACCGATCTTGGACCTGTACACCTTGTACCGCTTCCCGTCCGCGGTCAGCTCGCTTCCGTCCTGCTCCACGAGGTTAGCCGCGGAGAGCTCCCTCAACTTCCTGTAGCAGCTCGCGAGCGGTATGTCGAACATGAACGCGAGTTCCCTCGCGCTCCTCGCCTTGTAGCTTGTTGCCGCCAATATGTTCATGTTGTACTGATCCATCAGAATCTGGGCTATCCCTAGCTCCTTATCTGCTGTACAGAACTCCTGCGTCTCATACGTGATGAAGTTCCCCTCCCATCCAGAGGAGCGGATGCTACCCATCCCATCCCTCTACTAGTTGAAGGTGAATAATTTATGGTTATATATATTTGTCCACCTGCCTATAATGCGTGAGAATCACGCATGCTTTTCATTTTCGCTGGTCAAGGGAGGAGTGGCAAGTCGGTGTAAGACGCCGACAAATCGACGGTATGTCCTGCTCAGAGAATCGCGTCTGATATTCTCCAGCTGGAATTGGGCAAGACTCTTTAAGAATCATAATCGCCAAATGGATGGCCGTACAGTTGATGCCATCATGATGAACGCCTACGAGCTATCAAAGCTACTGATCAACGAGTACTCAGCCAAGATCCTCACGTACGCCGAGGACAGGCCTCGAACTGTTCAGGAGATGTGCCACAATCTCGGGATACCAATCACCCAGGGATATCGTCACGTCCATAGCCTCGTGGCTGAGGGGCTGTTGAGCTGCGAGGGCAGGGTACTCACACAGAAGGGCAAGTGGACACGGCTGTATCTATCGCAGATACGTCGGGCCCAGATTCTCTTTGACGAGGGCAAGGTGAGGATGAGGCTGGAGCTGAAGACGGGACAGGTGCTCTGGTCCGATGACTGGGAGGCAAGGGCCGCAGAGTAGGCTCTTCAGTCCAACCATCGAAAGTTCGATAAGCTTTCGACTGATTATCATACTCGAAATTTGACCGGAAACATATTTCCCCAACCCTGAGGATGCCTTCAGCGCCGCCAGCCTTTCGCACTTCGAGCTATAGAGGACAACGGCGCATTCAATGC
>JBFEPA010000033.1:0-11451 GCA_041550275.1 Thermoplasmata archaeon
TGTCGATACGGCGAAGCAGCTCGTAGGCAAGGGGGCGTGAGCGACATGGCAGCTAAGAGCATGCCCCGCGGGCTGTTCGGCATGAAGCGGCTCGAGGTCATGGAAAAGACCGGCGCCGAGGCGATTCACGTCAACTCGCTGTACCTACTCGAGAACATGGGCATCAAGGTCGTCAGCGAGAGGGCCAGGGCTCTGCTCAAAGAGGCAGGCGCCGATGTCGATGAGAAGACGCAGATCTGCCGGATTCCCGGATATCTCGTCACGGAGCAGATGAAGCGATGCAAGCGCCCGGTCAAGATGGCCGCGCGGGACCCGAAGAAGGATTTCGTCCTCGACGGCAAGCACTGCTATGCGTGCACGGACGGCGTCGGGCTCTCGACTATAGACCTTGAAACGGGCGAGAGGCGGCCGTCGACAAAAAAGGACGTAGGCGAGTCCGCCAAGGTGGTCGACTACCTTCCGATGATGCACATGTACAACCCGCTCGTGACGCCCCTAGATGTGCCCGAGCACGCGCACACGGTGCACGAGTTCGAGGTCTCGATGGAGAATTGCTCCAAGCACTACACGACCGGATCTACATACAAGCGCGAGGAGGCCGTCTACCAGCTGAAGATGGCTGCGGCCATCGTTGGCGGCGAGAAGGAGCTCAAGAGGCGACCGATTATCTCGAACCTCACCTGCACGACATCGCCCCTGGTGCTCGGTATGACGACCGACGCCGCGATAGAGTTCAGCCGGGCTGGCTGCCCACCGCTGCTCATGGCGATGCCGCTGATAGGCGCCACCGCCCCGATGACCGTGGCGGGAGCGACACTGCTCGGCAATGCGCAGGTCATCGCTGGCGCGACGGTGCTGCAGCTCGCCGCTCCTGGCTCGCCGCTGTGCTACAGCTCAGAGCCGATGGCCATGGACGTGCAGACGGGGCTGATGGAGGGGCTGTTCCCCGCGGCCAACATGGTGCGTGCAGCACATGTGCAGATGGCGAAGTACTACGACATACCGATCTTCATCGGCGGCTGGGGCTCGTGCTCCAAGGTGCCTGATGTGCAGTCGGGCTACGAGAAGGCGTTCTCAGCGTTCATCGCGTACCTGTCCGGAGCGGACATGACCTCGGGGCCAGGGCTGCTTGAGAACTGGACTGTGCTGTCGTACGAGCAGCTGATAATCGACCACGAGATGTTCACGATGATGGCCGACATGCTCAAGGGCGTCCCCGTCAACGACGATACACTCGCGCTCGAGACCATCGCCGCAGTCGGCCAGGAGGGGCACTTCATGGGCAAGAAGCACACGATAGACCACGCACGCGAGATGTGGCAGCCCATGGTCACCGACGGGCAGCCGTACAAGAACTGGAAGGCCGCTGGAGCCAAGAACGCGGCGGACCACGCTCGCGACAAGGCGATCGAGATACTGAAGACGCATCAGGTGGAGCCTCTCGCGGACGACATCAAGAAGGATCTCGCAGCGATCGTCAAAGAGGCCGAGGCGAACATACCAAAGAAGTGACGGCCCTCGGGTTGAGGGCGTCTTCAAACCCCTTCACTACTGCTTTTACGGCTCGTCGTCCGTACTCAGCCTTCGCTCCTGGATGCCGAGGCGATAGCGGCCTTTGGGGACGAACATCTCGAACCGTGCGCCCTTGCCGGGCACGCCACACTCGCGTATCGTGATGTCGGTGATCGATAGTATCTCCCGCGTCAGGTAGAGCCCGTAGGACTTCCTACCAGGCTGGATGCCAGGCTCGAATAGGCCCTTCTTCTGGTCGTGCGGGATGCCCATGCCGTCGTCCTCGTAGACTATGACCAAGCCGTCCGGCTTCTCGTGGAAGGTGAAGGACACCTTGGTGATGCCTCCGCCGTGTCTGATCGAGTTGTCCACCAGGTTCCTCAAGACGTTCTGTATCATCGGGTCGCAGTAAACCTGCAGACCCACCAGGCCGTTGTGCAGCTTCATCTTGTGAGGGCCGATACCGAACAGGCTCTGCGTCAGCGTCTTGTCCATCTGCACCCACTCGGGCTTCTTGACGCCGACCTTCTCATAGATCCTTGTGAACTCGAGGTTGGCCGCGAGGTTCACCGCAGCGCCCCTTATCTTTCCCAGCGTCACCAACATCTCCTTGTCGTCTGTCGACTCCTCCGCAAGGGATATCCAGCCAGTGATGATGGATATCTGGTTGAGCGCGTCGTGGCGCGTGATGGACCCCAGCAGCCGGAGTTTCTTGTTCGCCTGCTCGACCTCCTTGGATCTCTCGGCGACCTTCCCCTCGAGGTCGGCGTACAGCATGCTAAGCTCGTCGGCCATGGCGTTGAAGGATTGGCCGAGCTGGCCTATCTCGTCGTAGCCGCCGATGCCCACCCTTTCATCCAGCTTGCCCGTGGAGAACTCCTGGGCGGTCTTGGCGACAATCCTGACCCTCCTCGACAAGGAGAGCGCGAAGAGATAAGAGGCCGTCGCCGACAGGCAGAGGACGGGCACGGCCACGATAATGACCGACTCCCTCATGTTGTCCACGCTTGCCAGCACCTCGGATGCGCTGTGGTCGATAATGACCATCCACCCGTTTCCTGGATAGAGCAGGTATCCCTGTGTCGTCGCATATGCGTATAGCTTTTCGCTGTCGCCCTCGCCGAACAGGAAGTGCCCTGACCCACTCGTCATCATCTGAAAGAACGGATCATCGGACACGTTCTCGAAGTTGGTGAACACCGTGCTGGAGAATATCAAACGCCCGTCACTGCTGACGATCATCATCTCGGTGGTTTCGTATGGTCTGCCGAGGTACACGGCCTGCTCGACCAGAGACACGATGTCAATGTAGCCAATCATCGCGCCTGAGAAGACGCCCCCAGAATCACTGAGTTTGACAGCAATGGTCATCGTGGTGCTCTGCAGCCAAGGGTTGTAAACGACATCGCCGAAGTAGAATCCGTCGTCCATGAGGTCCTGCCACCACGGATTGATGTTCTGTCTGTAATAGGCGGTTCGCTTGTCCATCCCAGCGACAACGCCGTACTTGTTCGCCACAACAACGCTGCTGTAGACGGCATACCCGTGCTCCTCGGCGTAGTGATGCACGAGAGTCTCCGCCACGCACTCGCTGATGTTGTTTGCGAGTATCTCGTCCATCAACGACGTCGTCTCCGTCTGTGGCGTGGAGGACCATTCCTGCTCCACGGTGTCGATGTAGTCCTCAGGATCGGACATGGCGTCGAGCTCACCGTTCGACTCCACGAGCTCCATCTGGACGAAATCTCCTGAGCCGAGGAGCCACAGCTCGTGGTACTTGAGATAGAGTGAGGCGTCCACCGACACGGCCGTAGCTTGAACGATGTGCAGCGAATCGGAGCCTATCGAGCCCACGAGCGAATCGCGGGCCTCCTCAAGGGCGAATACGGCGAGTGCAGAGAATATCAGGACGAATACCAAGAAGAACGAGACTATCTTTACCCCTATCCGCGAGGAGATCCTCTCCTTGAGGACGGCCGTCAAAGGTACCGCAATTCCCCCTCCGATATGACAGCTGGATACACGTCGAATGCGAAGTCGTGGACTCCGGGGTCGACTCTGATGATGCCGACCACGCCGCTCAGGACGAACCCTTTGTCCAGCTCCTGTCGCAGGTTCTCCCTCGTCGGATCGAAGCCGGTCAGGAGCCCTTGCACCAAGTCCAGCATGTCGTGCGCCACCGCCCCGTGGTGGGTCGCTGATATGTTATATGTGCTCTCGAACCTAAGAACGTAATCCCTGGCATTGACGTTCTCGGGCTTATAGATCAGCGGGGCTGAGACATAGACTTCCCTCTCCTCGAGCATGTTCCACAATATGGGGGTGGAGCCACAGCTAGACGTCATGATGTAGCCGTCGAAGTCGCTTTCATCCACGGCTGGGAGCATATACGCCAGCTCCGAGCACGAGCCGATGCATAAAATCGCCTCGTTATCCGTCAGGTTAGATATCTTCGCCGGGAGCTCATCCGCCGCCTCGAACCCCTGCGCCTCGACGCTCTCGCCAGAGTCCGACATCGAGTCTATAAGGGCCGTGTAGATGCCACAGCTGTGAGGATCCTGGTGATAGAGCACTCCCACGGAGTTCAGGTCTAGAAGTTTGAACAGTCTCATGGCGGAATCGCTCTCGGAGGAGGCGGGGATTGTGAATCTGTAGACCCAGTCGAGCCCCTCCGTAAGACCCGGGGTTGACCCCATGCCCAGCAACGGCGCTTGGATCTCGTCCGCCAGCGGGCCCAACACGCCCAAGAACTCGCAGCCTGCGGTGACGTAGAGGAGGGGGTGATGATCCCGCTCCGCAGCCATGAGTGTCTCAGTGATTGACTCTGTATCGACGCCGGTCCGCTCGAACACCAGTTCCACCTTGGCGCCGCCTATTCCTGTCCATCTGTTGACGTCGTCCACGACCATCTGAAGGGACATCTCGATCTCGTCCGAATGAGAGTACGTCCCTTCGTCGGCTAGTATCGCCACGATGGTCACGGTCTTCTCGGATTGGGAGAAGATGACAACAGATGCCAACGCTGCGACGACTATTATGGCGCTGACCGTGATGGCCACGCCCTTCCTGGAGCTGATAGAGCCGAGCCTGCGTCCTCCGCTGCCCGCGGGGGACAGTTCGGTATCGCCAGGATTTGCCTCTGAAACATCGTCGGCCATCGTCCCCGTTCCTCCCTACCCATACTATATCTTCTTCGGGTTCTCTAATAAGTGCGCTTTACGTTTGGCAAGCGCCTCTTCTGTGGCACACCGATGTCCGTCGCCCGAGCGTCAGTTCAGAACTCCTTGAACAGCTCCTTCTTCGCCCCGCATATAGGGCATGTGTCCGGAACCGTACCCTCGACGGTGTATCCACACACTGGGCACACGTGAAGCACGCCGATCTCCGCATCGCCACCGGCGTCCACGGCCTCCTTCGCCTTGGCGTACAGCTTGGCATGTATCTTCTCTACCTCGAGCGCGAAGTGCATGCTCCTGAGGGCGTTCTTCTCGCCCTGGTGCTCCGCGACTGCCTCGAAGGCAGGGTACATCTCGTCCACCTCGTAGTTCTCCCCCTCTACCGCGTGCTCGATGTTTGATGCCGTCTCCCCGATGTTGCCGAGCGCGCGCCAATGGTTCGTCGCGTGGACCTTCTCGGCAGCAGCGACCGCGCGGAAAAGCCTCGCTACTACGGGCTTGCCCTCCTTCTCGGCTCTGTCGGCCCATATCGTGTACTTCATGAACGCCATGCTCTCTCCTGCGTACGCCTCTTCCAGATTCTTCCGTGTCATATCGTGCATTGTCACCAGCCTCCTCCAACGAATATCGGACGCTACCAATCCTAGCACAGGGAGAAGCCAAGAAAATAAATAGTCTTTCCCTGCAAGGTCTGGTACGATCCTGCGGGGGTTGAGGAGTCTGAAGGCTGCATATGTTTGATTAGGCAGCAGCGCGATTGCCGCAGACGACATGGACCCCTTCCAGCACCTGCTGCTGCCGCTGTTGCTCCTGCTCGCCATAAGGATGGATACGAGGAAGGTGCTACTGTTCGCCCCGCTGGCCGTCCTGCCGGATTTCGACGCTTTGTTCGGCCTCCACAGGGCGCTCGGACACAGCTTCATACCGATAGTGATCGCGCCCATGCTGATCATCATCTACGCCAAGCTGCGCAGGCCTGAATGGCTTCTCTCCGCGCTGATAGTCCAGTTCTATCTCGCGTCGCATGTCGTCCTCGACCTCGGAGGCGTCGCTTTCCTTTGGCCCTTCGTGACCGAACAGCTGTACTTCGAGCCGGCGATAACCTTTGGCGTTGACGGCGGGCTCGACTTCACCATCGTATTTAACTACGGAACACGCGAGCTCGTCGACATGGGCACGACGAGCTTCCTGTCTGAGGCAGGCGTGGCGATGCTTCTCCTCGGAGCGCTCATGATGGCCTTCTTCAGGAGGGAGGCCAAGAAGGCCCTCCGTGATCTGTGGGCTTTCACGAGACATTGGCTCCGCGTCGCGGCTGGCAGGATGCGCGGGCTCGTCGGCATGGGCGGTATATAAGTGCTGGCATGAGGTCATCACATCTGGCCTCATCCTGAACGAATGTTACTAGAAAGCGCCAAGAGCCAGTGCCGTTATCAACAACGATAACCCTGTATCGCCGTTATATATACTCTCCAGGGGAGTTGTAAAGAATTGCTCAAGGGCGAGCGAGGTCCAGAGACATGTATCTTCGATGCTCGGAACGGTCTCAAGTCCCCCCCCGGAGACTTGCGACCACTGGTTCCTGCGCCATCCCAACGATGCTTGTGTGCGCAGCTATGCTGCTTGCTCCACTCCTCGCCCTTGTGCCACTCGCCGCCTCCGATCCTGTGGATGTTGATAACCCGGGCTACACGAGGACCGTCACATGGGACTTCGACGACGCGGGCGACTACGGCGGTTCAGATGTCACGGTCTCCGGCGGCACTGCGCGCCTCGCACTCTTGAACGAGTCTGTCACCGAGGACTCCCAGGCTGCTTACGCCGAAGGAGCAGTCGTGAGCAACATAGACACGGCATCCTTGCCGGGGTCGATGATTTTGGACGAGACTCAGACTTATACCAACTCAGTCATGATACAGCACAACCCAGTCGATGGATGGGATTCCCACATCAGCCAGGATAGAGATAATGACAACTACGGTCTCCAGGACGAGCTAAGGATAGACTCCGAGATAGGCGATGTCTACAGGATACTGATGCGGTTCGATGTCGGAACCGTACCAACAGGATCATACATCGACGAGGCCAACCTGTGGATGTACCAGAATCCGGGCGGCAAGGGCAACGATGTCAGCTTGAACATACACTCGCTATCCATGCCGTTCGCGGAGGAAGAGGTCAACTGGAACAGGGCCTCGGTGGCGGACTTCTGGACAGCGCCTGGAGGGGACTTCTCGGCAGGGTCGTTCTGCTACAAGGTGTTGGACAACGTAGCGGGGTGGAAGTCATTCGACATAACTGGCCTTGTCGAGTGCTGGGTGAGAGGGACCATCACGAACAACGGCATGATCTTCGTGCCCGACGAATCCGGTGCGGACTCGGCAAAGGACTTCATCTCCTCGGACGAGCTGAGCTGGCCGAGTTACCGGCCGTACCTCTTAGTAAACTACACGTTGCAGGGCAATGAGGGTGCCTACGAGTCGAAAGCGCTCGGATCACCAGAAGAAACGAACGCCTTGTTTACGCTGCTGGACTGGTCGAACGACACCTTCTCATTGCTGACCGATGAGTTCTCAACCTCACCGCTGTCATCGAAGTGGGCCTGGGACAACAACCCGTTCGAGGATCTTGGCTCGTACAACGTTGGAGTTACCCTTCCGGGCTGGCTGCACGTTGTCGGTTCGCCAAACACGAAGAACATAGACGAGAATATCGGCTCGAATTACCTTCACCAGAATGTCACGGGGCACTTCACCGCGACCACCAGCTTGCAGGAGCTCTTCACCGTCGACCACATGAGCACCGGGATGCTCATCGTCGAGAACGGCGCCAGCTGGATATCCATTTCGAAGAGCAGCGTCGGGGCAACCGGCGAGATCGAGGTCGTCCTCTGCCAGGAAGGGAGCAGCAGCGTCGTCGACACGCTCCCCTGGCCAGGGTTGACAGCTGCGCACTTCAAGGTGACCAGGGATGCAGCGGGATTCTGGCTGTATGCAAGTGAGGACGGCATCAGCTGGGCCGAAGTGTACCATCATGCACCGGACGCGCCGATGGCACAGAAGCTCAAGATAGGGCTGTTCCTGGCCTCTGACTCGGGCGCTCAGCCCGTCGCGGAGTTCGACTTCTTCCGCGTCGATCCGCCTGCGGGCGGGTCATTCGAGATATGGGCCATGACCGGCAACTCGACAGAGTTGTCCGACCTGTCATGGACTGACTGGAGCGGACCTTTCGCAGGAGGGGAAATCTGCCTCGGAGTCACGAGCAAGTACATCAGATATCGTCTCCACATGTCCACCAACATCGAGTGGGTGACGCCAGTGTTCTCGGGATTCACCGCATACTGGGAGAGGTACCCCACGACCGGCATTGTCGAGACGGAGGACTATACGCCCGACGACTTCAGCTCTTGGCTTTCATTCGATGCGGTGCACGACGACACCTTCGGCGCCATAGAATATTACTTCTCGACCGACAGCGGCGAGTCGTGGGACATGCTGGGGTCTGAAACGTTCATTACGTTCTACTCGCAAGACCCGACCATCCGGTTGAGGGCGACCATGACGCCTTACGACACGCTGCTCTCACCGTCAATTGAATCGCTCAGCCTCACATACGCGACGGAGCTGATGTCGTTCTACGTGACTGTGCCTGCAGAGTTCACTGCTGGCGATTCTTTCGCCCTGGACATATATGCGAAGAACGCGGACAACGACACGATGACCAGCTGGTTAGGCGAGGTGACGATGACCGCGATGGACGCCACCGGCACCGTCGAGGCTTCGTCGGCACTCTACCTGACATCGGCGGACATCACAAGCGCAGGCCATGTGATGGTCACGGGACAGCGATACTTCACCGCTGAGATCGTCACGATCATGGTCACTGCTGCAGGGGCCGCGGGTGTTTCCGCGCCGATAACAGTCGCCCCTGGCCCCGCGGAAGACCTGTTGATACTGCCTCAAGACCTCAATACTATAATCGAAGGCACCACAGAGGAACTGCAGGCGCAGGCCGTGGACCACTACGGCAACGCCGTGCCTGGCATGGAGTACTCGTGGGCGATAACCGAGTCGCTAGGCCAGCTTAGCTCGACCACAGGCTCAACTGTGATATTCATCGCCGGGGATGCGCACGCAATCGGGTATGTCACCGTGACCTGTGACGGGCTGAGCGCATCTCGGTTCATTACCGTTGAATGCCTGGGCCATCCACCAGAATTCTCCAGCCCGGTTCCAGACCAGTACGCGGTGGAGGACGACCCCACATGGACCTACGACCTCTCGCCCATCGTGGATGACCCTACGGAAAGCGACGATATGCTGAGGTGGTACGTCACTGGCGAAGATCTTGTGACCGCGAGCAACGAGAACAAGACCGGAAGCCTCATGCTCACACTTACCCCCAAGCCCGACATGTACGGCGATGACAGGCTCGACCTGTTCGTCGTAGACCAGGAAGGAGAGATTGCCCAGACGAACTTCACCGTTCACATAGAAGCGGTGAACGACGCGCCCGTTCTGTCCTCGATACCGCCCCTCGTCGTGAAGCATGACAGCTCGTACGTCTTCAACATGCGATACTACATCGAGGATGTGGACAACGACTACGAGGACCTCAGCCTGTCCGTGGATCTCGCAAGCCTGCCGTATGTGGACGTTGACAGTTCGAAGCTGTCGCTGGTGTTCACATATCCTGAAGATCTCCTTGGGACCACCCAGATCGTCGGTGTGACCGTCAGCGACGGCCTCCTCGAGAGCTCGTCTGCCATAGCTGTGTCCGTCTCGGACGACAATGTGCCAGTACAGATACTTAGCCTGCCATCCATCGTGCTGTACCAAGGAGAGGCACTCCTGAGGGTGCTCGACCTCGACGACCACTTCATCGATCCGGACGGCGACGACCTCCATTACACTGTCGGCGAGTCCAATGTCTTCATCAACATAACTAGCACAAACGAGGTGAACGTCTACGCGCTTACCGACTGGTCGGGTGAGGAGTACGTCGTCTTCAGCGCGATCGACCCCGAGGGGGCGCGCGTCGAGGCGGCGGCGCTGGTGACCGTCCTGCCTGTCAACCAGGCGCCTTGGATAGCCGATGTCCCAGACCTCAAAGTCAGGTTCGATGTCAGGTACGACTTCGATGTCGCTAGATACATGGGGGATGACGACGACCCTCTCGATGCCCTGATGGTATCGACCGACGACCCGTACATAGCGGTCATCGGAACGGTCCTGTCGATGATGTATCCCGCGCTCATGGACAGCATGACTATAGGGGTCACTATCACTGTGAGCGATGGCGACCTCGAGGACTCATGGACCATCAACATCACGATATCCGATAACACACCACCTGAGTCGCTCGGACTGAAAGACCACGCGTTCACCGAGGACTGGCCCATACCCTATCCCTCGTCCGGCTCATTGGAAGACCTGTTCGAGGACGCCGAGGACGGCGACGACCTCACGTTCGAGGCGTTCCCGTGGGGCGCCGAGATGAACGTCACCATCGTAAAGGATCCTGTTGAAGGCACTGCCATCGAATTCTCCCCTATGCTGAACTATTACGGCGAGATGAAGGTCAGCGTTCGCGCGACCGACACGGAGGGTGCGTTCGTCGAGGACACGATGACCCTCACCGTCTCCTCCTCGCCGGATGCGCCGCATTTCGACATCAACCGTACGTTCACAGTCACCGTCGACGTCGAGGTCTCCTACGACCTCTCGAGCTATGTGACAGACCCAGACTCAGAGCCGAGCCAGCTAACCCTCGAAGTCGAGACGGAATACGCCGAGTACATCTCCGCCACTTCCACGCTCGTCAGGATGCACTTCCCGGCGTCGTTTCTCAAGTCTGGCGAGACGTCGAGGACCATAGAAGTAGTGGTGAGGGTCGTAGACCAGGACGGCCTGTGCGACTCCTCCACGCTGCATATAACCGTCATGAGGGCGGCAATAGCCCAGAATGTCAGTCCGTGGGAGATCGGGCTGTTCCTGATCATCGCAGGCATATCCGTCGCCCTTTTCGCCATGGTGCTGATGATGCGGAAGAAGCCATTCGTCGTACGCGACATGATGCTCGTGCACGAGGACGGCTTCTTGATAAGCAGGCACGAGACGGTCGAGCACGACGACAGCATGGACGAGGACATATTCACGGGGATGCTGACAGCCGTCCTGAACTTCGTCGAGGATTCGATGTCCACCAGCCAGGACCAGCTGAAGTTCTTCGGTTTCGAGGATTACCGGGTCATGATACAGAGGGGCAGCAAGATCTACGCTGCCATCGTCTTCGAGGGCGACCGTCCGAAGGACATCGAGACGAAGCTGGCGGAGTTCCTCGCAAGGGTAGAGAAGGTCTACAGGAAGAGCCTCGAGCACTGGACGGGCGACATGGAAATCGACTTCGCAGGTGCCCACCTGCTCATCGAGGCGTTCGTCAAGGAGAACGGCAAGAAGGGCAAGGGCAAGAACGGCAACGGCAAGATGACGAAGAGGGATGGTCCGGTCGCCTCCGAGGATGAGACGCTCGAGACGCACGCCCCACTGAGCGACCTGCCTGACGCTGTCGACGAGCCAGCAGCCGCTGAGGTCGGCCCGCGCAAGCGCAAGCTGAAGAGGCGCGAGGCCGATGGGGCGGAAGACACATAGTCTTCCGGTTGCGACTGAGGCACGAAACGGCTGAGCACGAGAGCTTTCAGCTCGACGCCCAGAACGGCGTGCGGTCAGAACGCGCCTACGCCTCGGACCGCGGCTGACATCGCGAA
>JBFEPA010000034.1:0-11203 GCA_041550275.1 Thermoplasmata archaeon
CAACTCGTTCCACGGACTCGTTTCTAAGATACTAGTCGCGCAGGCATACTACGAGGATGGAATGATAGACGATTGCCTTCACATACTAGACGCATTCTACAACGAAGTAAGGGCGTTCATGCTCAACGAACACGTAGACGACGAGGGCATCGCCTCGCTCTACGCGGCGTACGCATCCGTCGTCGACTGCCTCGGAGGGACGCCGCTCGAAGAGATCCCATGAAGGGATATCTACTAGTAGATATCACATCTGCGAAATGGCATGGAAAATGCGTTTGCGCACGGGCGCGCGTAGGTGGCTCGTCTGACGATTTTTGGTCTAGCCAGCAAACCACTGTCTGACGATAATGTTTAAAATAGTAGGTCGTGCATATAGATACTGCTCGCATGGGATGCCGAGCAGGATAGAGGAGGTGAGCGGATCAGGCTAAACAAGCGTGTATTAGCCACGGTTGCTGCCGCCGCAGTACTCATCATGAGTATCGCGCTGGTGGTGTCGATGATTGGCGGAGATGACAATCCGGACATCACGACAGACCTGCCAGACGAGCAGCTTCCAGACTCAAATCCTGAAGAAGGTGTTGACGACGGTTCCAACGATGACGGCGCTTCAGACGATGAGGGAACCGGAGATGACGACCAGTCCAGCGACGACGAGACGGGCGATGACGACGAGGACGATGATGACGTCAAGGACGACGAAGAGGACCCATCGGACCCCGACGACCAGCAGGTACCGCCCTACAGACACAGGCATGCGAACCGTGACGGCAACTTGGTCAGGGTAAGCGCGCCTTTGGAGCTGTGCTCGAACCAGCAGGACGACGTCCAGAGGGAGGCCATCGAGGTTGGCGACGGATGTCCCAACGGCGAAAGCATGGGCTCCCAGGACGGCGGCCTGGCTGACGGTGGCATGGACGACGCCGATGGCGAAGATGGTCAGGGAGAAGAGCAACACCAGGAACAGGAATCTGCGTCGCAACAGGCTAATGGCAACACGAACCAAAGTAGCCAATGATGGAGCGTGTTTGGAGACTGGGGAAGAAGTACATTGTTGGACCGATTGGGACTGAGGATCGCGCTCGCCCCCTTGGTGGCCGCGAACGACCATCTCACGACAAATAACGAGACTGTCTGAAGGTCCTGCCGGGCCGGCGTGTTCGGGCTCCCCCGTTGACCAGGCGCCCATTCCAAACCTTTTCTCGTTTTCCGATCTTCATGCGATAACTCGAGCAGACACCATCGCTATCATCGGCCGTGGCACGCCAACCGAGGGCGATTTCTGCCCATAGATAATGACTGGCTTGGCTCGAAAAGATACATCAACCTTCAAGAAAGGCGTATAGGGAAGGGTTACAGAAAGGAGGAGGATTGCTCCTCGCCAAACCTCTTACCTCCTCTTCCATCTGCGCTAGATGATCATCAATCGAGTCCACAAGACCAATACCACAATCGCGGCCACCACAATCACGATAGCCACTTTGGCAAACCTCGACATGGATCTCTTTCCAACCGTGTATCGCCATTCCGTCCCTATAGCCTTTAGTCCTGGGTTGATGAGCAGGGAATTGAGAGTGGCATCATGCTGCCTTCACCTTTCTCCGCAGAATCGAGACAATGACCATAACCGAGATCACGCTTCCGATGACGCCCAATGTTGTCAACTCCGGAATAGTGTCCGGCCAGCGAATGATAGTATGGTCAAGCATTACTTGAGGACTGGACATTGTGACTGATTGGTCCGTATCGTATTCCCAATCAGGATAGGTACTCGCCAGCTGGCCCTCAGGACAAGTCCCATAGGCTGGATTCTCAAAGAACAACTCGATGGTTGTACCTTCCGATATGGAATAAGATCTGCCGTCAGTGGCATTCCTGGTCATGCCGAGGTCAAAATCGTAGTAGCCCCGCTCATACTCGATTTCATCGAAGAAATCAGTAACATCCAAGAGGGGCAGAGAATCGCCCGTGCCGTTGTTGACTCTTGCCATTGCGAAGATGCCGTTCCTGTATTCAATATCCAATCCCGGCGAAAGCACGCGTCCGGTTACGATATATTCGTCCTGGGGCTCTGCGTCTGGGGCTGTCGTGATGCCCCAGGGCCTGCCTGGGCTCGCGACTCCAAACGCTGTGCAGTTGGCATAACCATAATTTGTGTCCATCTCTGCATCGTCGCCATAGACAACCCCATTGAGAACAAACTTGAACCAGTAAGTCGTCGAACCAGTCATGTTTTCATTGCTACCCAAGTTGGTCTGAGCTAGATGAACGTAAGTAAATGTTGGAATTGAGTAATCTATCGACCCTTCTGCTCTGATGTCTGTCCCGATATAGGTATCCCATGTCTCTGGGGTGGGGCCCCACATGATATATCCAGGACCTGGAATGTGCGGATAGGTCCATGCCGCGCGGAATGACTGGTTTGTAATGGAGCCGACATAGACCCTCTCAATATCAAAAGCATCTTCAACCGATGACTTCGAGGGCCCAGATCCACATAAGAAGGATGACAAGGGGAGGATAATGAGGCATAGGATAACCAGTGCGCAGATGGCGATTCCGGCTAGATGCTTCGCTCCTCTCGAAGGCGTACACGCAGGAATCGTACGTAGATGAGCCGCGATTCCGGGGTATAATCCGTGCCTGGGGTTCAATCCACGCACCCTGTCTTTTATTTCCACCAAATCGCTCCACCCGCTAGAAGGATGGCCATGATCCCATTTGGTCTTTCCCATGCCGTAGAATGCCCATGTTTGCCGAACTGCCCTCGGAGTTCATATCTGAGCCTCTCGGCAAGGATGAGATGCCTCTGCTGGTGCATAAGGGCGAAACCAAGGCCTTCGAGGCTGTGGGAGATCTGCGTGTCCAGATGCAGAAAATGCCGAAATCGTACATTGCGCAACTGTGCCAGAAGTTCAGGTGTATCGAAAGGGGGTTGCATGGCCGGTCTGGTCTACTGAGTCACGGTGCTTGTCTGCTGTTGATGTTGCTGCGATGCGCCGGCTGGCTGCACGACTATCTTCGCAGTCTTCCAGTAGCCTGTGAGATAGTAGTCATAGGTGCCCACCCTGTGGAATGTGACGCTCCAGTAATCACCAGGCGCGGCGAGCAAGCCGCTGCCGAACAGGCCGTCCGGGTGCTCCCCGGTTTGGTCGTACCGCCCGCTCTTGATGGCCACACCAGGCGGCGGAGCCCATGTCCTGTTGACCCAGACTATCTTCGTACCTTCGACCACAGTCAACACGGGTGGGACTATCTTGTCGCCCACGATGTCGACATAGCTCTCGTACCTGGGTGGAGGCGGCGGAGGCGGAGGCAGGTGGGCTGTGCCGTGAGCAGGCCGATACTGGTTCAGGCTGCCATGCGTCTGGACCGTCTGCGTATGTGCAGCAGGTGGGCGAGCAGCACTGCGCCGCTTCTTCTTGGGACGGGCAGCCACGATTATGACAGGCACGGCGATGAGCACCATCAGGATGATCAGGAAATTGACCAGTCCCATGTCCTCGAGTATGAACTCCTGGATGTCCTCCAGCAATTGCATGAATATGTTATCCGCGGGCGCATCGTGGACAGGCAACGCGAGGATCTCCGACTCGTAGTCCATGCCGTCCACGGTCGCGGATGCTCGAAGATATATCGTCCCGTTGTACGGCAGTGACGGCAGGTCCTCGACGGTGAACACCTGCCACGTGGATCCCGTGAAGTTCATCGTCGCCTCGTCTATCGAGGCTATCGTCTCGCCCCACATCAGCGTGGTCTCCTCGATATCGCCGGGGTCCCCACCGCTGACCATCCAGGAGATAGAGTACGTCGAGTTGGGCTCCACGAACTCCGGGTACTCGACTATGGTCACGGTCGGCGACGATACATCCTCGACGGCGCCGAAGGCGTTGACGATGCCCCATCCGGTCGTCTGGTCGTAGCCTGTCTGGATGATGTCCGTCGCGGTTGCGTTGATGGTCTCGCCCACTTCCTCGGGAGTCAACGCGGGGTTGACGGAGAGCATCAATGCTGCAACGCCCGCAACATGTGGCGCGGCCGCCGACGTGCCGGAGAGGTACTGGTAGCTTCCTCCACCACCGCCCATGGTGGAGAATATCGACACTCCAGGCGCGACCACATCCAGGTTCACGCCGTAATTGCTGAAGCTAGCCCTCCTGTTCGTCTCATCCGTCGCTCCGACGGCTATGACTGAGCCATAGGCAGCGGGGTAGCTCACCACGCTCGTGCCGTCGTTGCCCGCGGCGGCGACCGTTACGACCCCTGCTTGCTTCGCGGCGTTGACGGCGTTTCTGAGCGTCATGGACTCGCCGTCCACTCCCAAGCTCATGACGATCACATCGGCGTCCGCCTCCTCGATGGCCCACATTATCCCGCTGGCGACCATTCCGTCCGTGCCCTCGCCGCTCTCGTTCATGACCTTGACGGCGACGAGCTGCACCTGTGCAAGCCCTGCCATTCCCTCGTCGTTGTCCGTGACCGCGCCGACTATTCCTGCGACGTGGGTCCCGTGATATGTATTCAAATTCGCCTGCCAGACGCCCGAGTCGTCGTAGCCGTCGACGTTGTCGTCCATCGGGAACCAGTTGTCGTCAATGAAGTTGTAGCCATGATAGCCGTCCTCGTTGGACCACATGTTGTCAGCGAGGTCTGGGTGGTTCCAGTCTATGCCTGTGTCGAGGACCGCTACAACGACATCGTGCGTGCCGAGGCTGAGGTCCCACGCCTCGAACGCGTGTACAGTCGACAACGCCCACTGGTTTGACAGGTCCGTGTCGCTGGGTGTGAGTGTAGTCCGCACCCTCCTCTCCGAGGCGATGCTGAGCACGCCGTCCAGAGTAGCCAGCTCAGCTGCCAGCCCCACGGCGTCGCCCCTGGGCTCGAGGGTGACTATACCAGCCAGCCTGCAAGAGAACGATACATCGAGGCCCATCTCAGCGGCGAACGAAATAAGTATATCGTATGATTGGTCGTTGGCAACCTCCACCACTAGGTTGGAGGTGCTGTCGGTGACCTGCACAACCGGACCAGATGCCGCCAACGAAGCTGGGCTGCCTTCTGCCCCTCGGATATCAGGGAGTGGGGACAACAATATGGCGACAGCTATGATGAGTACATAGACGACCCGTGGCATCGCGCTGTTTCCCTTCAACAGACCACCCTATCCCATCCCATCCGATCAACAAACATCGGTGTCCCACAGGCTTCAGTGTATTGCCGAACGGGCAACAGTAACGCAATCAAATCGTTCCAGCCGATAAATACGTTTCCCAGTCATTATCTGTTTCTATGGACTTCCGGCCCCAGCTGCGTGCACGCGACGATTCACAACGTTCTTAACGAACTAAGGGTGTCGGGCTCACGATGGAGCTCCTCGAGGCGCTTCTGCTAGGTGTCGTCCAGGGACTGACGGAGTGGCTGCCAGTATCGAGCTCCGGCCATCTCGTCATAGCCCAGGAAATGCTCGGCTTGCGCGCGGGGGAGCATCTGTTGTTCGACCTTATGGTGCACCTAGGAACTGTGCTAGCGGTCTGCGTCTACTTCCGGAAGGAGTTGAACAACATCCTGCTCGCTGCGCTGACCAAGAAGGACTGCGGCCCCAGAAGGGATGAACTCAGACGCCTCGGACTGATGATACTTGTCGGCACTGTCCCCATCGCAGTCGTCGGGCTGGCCGTCTCTCAGCGAGTGGAAGATGTGTTCACCCTTGGCATGGTCGGTGTCGCCCTCATAGTCAACGCATTTGTGCTGATCATCGCCGAGAGAAGGGCCTCGAACGCGAAGGAGGCGGTGGTCAAGGCAGTCGACGCTGCCGTGATCGGAGTGTTCCAGGCGATAGCGATCATACCGGGCATCTCGAGGAGCGGCTTCACCATATCGGGTGGGCTGCTGAGGGGCATAGAGAGGGAGGCGGCGGCGACCTTCGCGTTCCTCCTGTCCGTGCCCGCGCTCCTGGGCGCGTTCGCCCTCGGTGTCGCGACGCTCGACTCATATGACACCGATGCAGCGGCGATGGTGGCCGGGATGGCATCGGCATTCGTGGTGGGCATAGTCGCTATCGACTTCCTGTTGAGGGCCATCAAGGCGGGCAAGCTGTGGGTCTTCGGCGCGTACTGTTTAGCCCTCGGCGCAACCGTGCTCGCCTTCGCGATAACTCAGTGAACCAGCGCCGCGCCACACAGAAAGAACTAAGTCTGGAAAGAGACATTAAAAATCCGCGGTTATTCATCTCGAACTTGATCGGCTGAGTGTTTGGACGGTTTCAGGACATGGCACCGGGAAGGAAGAAGTTGTTCGGATGCCCATCATGCGGGTTCAGGGTCACGGGCAGGGAGGATGCATGCCCTAGATGCGGTGCTAAATTCGGCGCCGAAGCGCGATTCGAGTGCCCGTTCTGTGGCGAGGTAGTAACGCCACGGACCGAGAAGTGCCCCACATGTCACATATCCTACAACGATTTCGTATCCAAGGCTGAGGAGAGGGTAACGGACGAGAGCATCGATTCCCTGCTGACCGAGATAATCGAGACCGAATCCAAGAGGGTTAAGGAGGAGTCGAAGAGGCTCAGCTGTCCGAAGTGCTCGTGGATGGTGGACGGCACGGAGGACAACTGCCCGCGCTGTGGGACGACCTTCATCGACATGATCGCGTACCAGTGCCCGGTCTGCGCCTGCCTGGTACCGTACGACGCCGAAAGATGCGAGGAGTGCAAGGCGGTCTTCGTGACGGAGGCCGTGAAGGAAGCTCCACCGGAGAAACCAGCCGTTGTCGCTGAGGCGCCCCAGACTGTCGCCGAGCCAGAACCGGAGCAGGCCGCCCCGGAGAAGGAGGCAGAGCCCGCCCAGACAGCCGAGGAGACACCCCAGGAAGAAGCCGCACCTCAAGAAGTCGCTCACACCGAAGTCGCTGAGCAGGACACGGTGCAGGCGCAGGAGTCAGAGACGGAGGAGAAACCCACGCCAGAGGACGAACGGGCTTCTGAAGAGAGCACGCCAGAAGCCGAGCCCAAGGCAAAGGGGGCGACGGAGCAACCGAAGAAGAAGGTGCGGCGCAGGAAGTTGAAGGTGAAGACGTAGCGGAAGGATGGGGGAGTCCTGTTACGACATGCGCCGAAGGCGTCAGACTGCATAAGGCGAAAATGTTATCACCGCGTGATACGATGAGTAACATCGTTAATCTGATTGGGTCGTCTGCTCGGGCAAAAGCCTCCGGGAGGATTTGACATGCCAGAACGAGGAGAAAGGTTCCCCCGACCCACAAAATCCCTCGATTGCCTCGGGCTTTACTGCCCCGAGCCGGTGTTCCGCACGAGGGAGGAGATCTCCACTGTGCCCACCGGCCACGTCCTGGAGGTCCTTGCGGACGACCCTGCTTCTGACTCAGACATCCGTAGTTGGGCGAAGCACGCAGGCCATGAGGTCCTCCTCGTCGAGAAGGTCGACGGCGGCCTGAGGTTTCTTATAAGACGCGGTACGTGAGCACAGTGGAGTTCGCTCCTGTGCGGTGATGATCATGACCAAGAAGATACTGTATGTGCAGACATCGGGCCCCGACAGCCCAGAGCGGCTGTACCCACCGTTCGTGCTGGCAACTACCGCCAGGGCGATGGGGATAGATGCAATCGTGTACTTCCTAGGCAAAGGCATACTCGCAGTAAGGAAGGGCGAGCCGCAGAAGGTCCAGATGGGCAGCTTTCCGACGCTGAAGGAAGTAATGGACAAGGCGGTCGCCGACGGTGTGGAGATCATGATATGCTCCCAGAGCGCACAGCTGTTCGGCTCGAAGGCCTCGCCCAGCGAATTCGAGCAACCCTCGAAGATAGTCGGTGCCGCCACCCTCAACGACCTCGCGCTCGAGTGCGATGCGGTGCTAACCTTTTAGCAGAGGAGGCGAATCCTCCATACGGAGGGTCATCTGTGGGCGCTGGAGACACGGGCAGAGCGAGACGTGTATACATGGACTATGCGGCGGCCTCGCCAGTCGACGGGAGAGTGCTCGATGCGATGATGCCGTACTTCACGGACCTGTACGGCAACCCGTCATCGATACACACCTCGGGGAGGGAGCCCAGGAAGGCGGTAGAGGCTGCCAGGGAGAAAGTCGCAGCACTCGTGAACGCGAGCCGGAAGGAGGAGATAGTCTTCACCTCCGGAGGAACGGAGGGCAACAACCTCGCCGTCAAGGGTGCGGCGCTCAAGGCGCGCAGGAAGGGCAAGCACATCATCACATCGGCAGCGGAGCACATCTCGATCATCAACATAATGAAGGCGCTGCAGAAGGAAGGGTTCGAGGTGACATCCATCCCGGTGGACGCCGACGGCTTCGTCGATGTGGGATTCATCCGAGAGGCGTTGAGGGACGATACGACCGTTGTCTCGGTGATGTACGCGAACAATGAGATAGGCACGCTGCAGCCAATCGATGAGATAGGCGCGCTCCTGTCGGAGAGCGACACAGCCTTCCATGTCGACGCCGTCGCAGCCGCCGGCAAGGTGCCCATCGATGTCCAGCGATCCAATATCGACCTGATGACGATATCAGCCAACGACATGTACGGCCCCAAGGGCGTCGGCGCGGTCTTCGTCAGGAGCGGCACCGGCCTTGCGGCGGTCGGCCAGGGCGGCGGTCAGGAGAGGGGCCTCCGGTCGGGCTCGGAGAACACGCCAGGCATCGTTGGCTTCGGCGTCGCTGCGGAGCTGGCGCGCGTCGAGATGGAGGCCGAGTCAGTGAGGCTGACTGCACTGAGGGACAGGCTGATCGATGGGGTCACCACAGGAGTCGAGGACGCCTTCCTGAACGGCCATCCGACGAAGCGCCTGCCGAACAACGCGAACTTCAGGTTCAGATACGTCGAGGGGGAGTCGATGTTGCTCAACCTCGATATGGTCGGCATATCGGTCTCGTCCAGCTCGCCATGCACCTCCAAGAGCCTCCTACCCTCGCACGTGCTCCTCGCCTGCGGCGTACCGACGGAGGAGGCGCAGAGCGCCCTGCAGTTCACTCTAGGAAAGGGAAGTGACGCGGGAGACGTCGACTATGTCGTCGATGTGCTGCCCGGGATCGTTAAGAAGCTGAGGGAGATGTCACCGTTCAACCCCGCGACGCTCGATGAGATGAGGTCGACTGCGGGGCATAGAGACAGGGAAAAGCCGCATCACCACGAACACTGAGAAAAGGCCCAGAATATCACATGCTGGCATGCCTCGTGCGCGCTACTGTCGCGCGCGCCCACGCTTATATACTAGAACCCTTGTTCAGCATATTTGCACGAAACTTATATATATACTCTAATAAATAATGCCATGGGACGGGATGCCTATGAAAGATAGGATTCTAAGTGTAGCGGTTGCGCTGAGCCTGATTGCGGTTTTATTTGTCGCAGTTCCGTCGACGACGGAGGCGGCAATCGAATATACAGGCACTGTGCAAACAACAGATGATGAAGGAGAATCGAAGGTCACCTACTTCCGAGGAGACCCCGTGTATGTGAACGTTGAGACGTTCTACCTCGGAGAGATATCGAACGAGACGATTGTCGTGCAACTGCAGAACGCGGCTGGAACGCCGCTTTCCCAGTTCACTGCGGCGACGGGGGACCCTGAGCCTGAGGCGGGCGTTTACGAGAGCTGGTCCGCCGTGGACCCACACACCCTCAGCACGAACCACGCTATCAGCGGTGAGATCGCCATCTACGACATCGTTCTGTTCATCGATCCCGAAGACGTCTATGCTGCAAACGTCGAAGTGGACAGAGTTCAAATCGTCGTGAAGAACACCGGCCTGTTCATCGACCCTGACACCTATTACTACTACCCAGACCAGGAAATACATCTCAGCGTCTTGACGGGCAACACAGAGGACTTCTACGTGCAAGTCGTCAACCAGGACAACTACACGGATGAGTACAAGAACTGGACCAGCATCGACGCTGGTGACTTGAACGGCGAGTGGTACATGACCTGGGTGATTCCCAGCGCCATCCCTGACGGCACATACGACATCAATGCAAGGTCGGAAGATAGCGACACCATATGGTACTCCGAAGAGATCGTTGTTCAGAAGTATATCTTGATCGTCGACTGCAGCTCAGACTTCGTGCTTCCGGGACAGACCGTGCGGATAATCTACGATGTAATAGACAGAGCGACGCTCACGCACTACACAGGTGCGGAGATAGAGTGGAATGCTTTCTGGATAGACAGCGATAATGATAGCGCCACGGACGGTGGCACGCTCGATAGCGCACCTGGAGCGTTCAACTTCACCGTCGCGGAGGACATCGCGCTCTACTCGGACATCGACATGATGTTCTGGGCCAATGAGAGCGATGACAGGAGCGCCGAGACGGGAGTGTCCATGACTCTCGGCAGCCTCTTAGTCGACTTCGACCTAAGCGGCAGCACGTACACCCCCGGAGAGGATGTCGGGGCTTGGGTCCATGCGATGGTAGGCATGAACCCGGACAACCCGTCTTACTACGACAACCTCGCAGGAGCCGAAGTGGACCTGGAAGTATCGAAGAACGACACTTTGCTGGCTGAATATGGCACCACCGACATGGTGACCGATGTCACCGGAATGGTGGAATACGAGTTCATGCTTGACCCGAACGCCACGAAGGGCACATACGTCGTCGCGATGACGTTGACCTATCTCGATTACGAAGTCGAGAGGATGTTGGTCTTCGAGGTGGTATATAGCGGCATGCTCGTGGTCGAGTTCGGCAAAGAGGTCTACTACAGCGGCCAGGTCGCCACCATTGACTTCAAGGTCGTCTGGAACGGCGTGGAGCTCGACGACACATCGGTCTTCTACTTGCTGTACGGCGACTATGGATTGCTCGCAACCGGCAACTCGACGACTGGGACGGCCGAATTCGACATCAGCCCTGACTACATCGGGACCATCATCGTCGAAGCGGGAACTATCGTCGACGGGACGCAACTGTCGGGCAGTGACTCAGCTCATGTGTACATAGCTAGCCTGGTACTCTATCCGATAGCTGAGCTCTACCGTCCTGGCGACACGGTGACATGGGTCTACGAGATTGCGACCGAGATAGCAGATGGCGCGATCAGATATGTCGTGGTCGATCACAGTGGCGTACGGGTTGCATCGAGCACCCTGGAGTTCGCCACATCCGGCTCGTTCGACTTCGAGGTGCCTGAGACGAATCCATCGGAGAGCTATACCGCCACAATCA
>JBFEPA010000035.1:0-11200 GCA_041550275.1 Thermoplasmata archaeon
ACCACCCGCATGGCGACAAGGCGATATATGACACCCTTGTCAGGATGGCCCAGAGCTTCTCGATGCGCTATCCTATCATCGACGGCCAGGGCAACTTCGGGAGCATCGACGGCGACTCCGCAGCCGCCATGAGATACACCGAGTGCAGGCTCGCCCCGATAGCGACGGAGATGCTCCAGGACGTCGACGAGGAGACGGTCGACTTCGTGGACAACTTCGATGGATCGCTTAGGGAACCCATCGTACTGCCGTCCAAGCTGCCCAACCTCCTGATTAACGGCTCCTCCGGTATAGCTGTCGGAATGGCGACGAACATACCGCCGCACAACCTGTGCGAGGTCATCGACGCCATCTCACTGATGATAGACAGGCAGATCGCCGGTGGAGACGCAGAGCTGAAGGATCTGATGGAGATAGTGAAGGGCCCGGACTTCCCCACTGGCGGCGTCATATACGGCGCTGCCGGGATTATCGAGGCGTACTCGTCCGGCAAGGGGCGCATCAGGGTGCGGGCACGGTCGACGATAGAGCGCGATGAAGACACTGGTCGCGCGTCGCTCGTCGTGACCGAGATACCTTACATGGTCAACAAGTCGAACCTGATGGAGGAGATCGCCGAGCTGGTCAAGAGCAAGCGGATAGAGGGCATATCCGACCTCAGGGACGAGTCCGACAAGGAGGGCCTCCGTATAGTGATCGACCTCAAGCGCGACGCGATGGAGGAGGTGGTCCTCAACCAGCTGTTCGCGCACACGCAGCTCCAGACGACCTTTGGCATCATCAACCTCGCGTTGGTGAACAACCAGCCACGGGTGCTGTCGCTCAAGGAGATGCTGGAGTACCACATAGAGCACAGGTTCGACGTCGTCCGGAGGAGGATACAGTATCGTCTCCGCGAGGCAGAGAAGAAGGCCCATATCCTCGCTGGCTTGATGATCGCCCTCGACCACCTCGACGATGTGATCAAGATTATCCGCAAGTCGAAGACGAGGGACGAGGCCAGGGCAGCGCTGATGAGCAAGTACCTGCTGACGGAGGTGCAGACCAAGGCGATCTTGGAGATGCAGCTCCAGCGCCTCACGGGCATGGAGATGCAGGCGGTCAAGGACGACTTCGACGCGACGTCGAAGCTGATAGACGAGTTCAAGTCAACACTCAAGGACGAGAAGAAGATACTGGGAATAATCAAGGACGAGGCCATTGAGATCAGGGACAAGTACGGCGACGCCCGCAGGACGACCATCGAGACGCACGGCGCCGACCTGGATTATGAGGACCTCATACCCGTCGAGGACGTGCTCGTCACCACAAGCAGGACCGGATACATCAAGAGGATATCTCTGGACACGTATGTGTCGCAGAAGCGCGGAGGCGTAGGCCTTGTGGGCATGGGCACCAAGGACGAGGACCACGTCGTCGACATGTTCGTCACCAGCTCCCATGACTATGTCATGTTCTTCTCCACCAGGGGAATGGGGTACTGGATGAAGGCGTATCGCATACCCGTCGGTGGGAGGCACTCGAAGGGCAAGCCCATAGTGAACCTCCTGGATCACCTACAGGACGGGGAGCGCATCATGAGCAAGATCCCCATCACGGTCTTCGACGAGGACAAGTACCTGATATTCGCCACGCGGAAGGGCGTGATAAAGAAGACTCGTCTTATCGCGTACTCGCATGTGAGGCAGACGGGCATCATCGCGATGCGCCTCGATGACGATGATGAGCTGGTGGGCGTGGCGATCACCGACGGCACCAGGGAGATAGTCCTAGCGACGAAGCTGGGCTACGCCGCCAGGTTCAACGAGACGGATGTGCGTGCCACAGGACGCGCAACATACGGCGTCAAAGGCGTCACCCTGCGCAATTCGGATGAGGTCGTCAGCATGGCGGTCGTCAGCCCGGAGGACCATCTGTTGACCGTGACGGAGAACGGCTACGGGAAGCGGTCGCTCGTGTCGACCTACAGGAAGACACGGAGAGGGGGCAAAGGGGTCATCACGATTAAGACGGGCGAGCGCAACGGTGCAGTCATCTCCGTGAAGGCCGTCTCTGACGACGACGAGGTCATATTCACCAGCGTGAACGGCATGGTCATACGGATACCAGTCCACGGCATCCGACTCCAGAGCAGGGCCACACTCGGCGTGAGGCTCATGCGGCTCAAGGAGTCCGACCGCATCACTGCGGTCGCCCGTCTGGTAGGCATCGATGAGGAGGAGCGGATGGTGGACTCCGCCAGGACGCTGACGAGGGAACCGACGGAGGACGACGACGTGACAAACGGCGAGGAGCCCGCCGATGCCGCGGGCGACGACGAAGACATCGACGACGAGTCCGAGGGCGCGTCAGGCGACGAGTCAGATGGGGGCGACGAGGAGGAATAGCCGACTGACTGGCGGTTCTCTCAATACTGATAACGGCCCGCAAAGCTTTAATTAACTCACGTGCCTTTGAAAGCTCCACGCGGCGATTGGCGGAGGCCTTTGCGCAGAAGGAGGACTAGTCGTGTTCAAGGATTCGATTCCTGGGTTGGAGAAGGTCTTCAAGAACGACATCGACCGGCCTAAGATAATGCTGGTCACGGGCCCGCCGGGCTCGATGAAGACCAGTTTCTGCTACTCTATCATGTCGACCTATCTGAGAGATAAGAGCGAGTTCGGCCTGTACGCCACGCTGGAGGAGACCTCCGACAGCCACCTGAAGAACATGAACAGCATGGGCGTCAAGGTCTCCGCGAAGATGCAGATATCCGACATGACTGA
Organism: Thermoplasmata archaeon; assembly: GCA_041550275.1. Taxonomy (GTDB): domain Archaea; phylum Thermoplasmatota; class Thermoplasmata; order UBA10834; family UBA10834; genus UBA10834. Next base: position 2,766 of record JBFEPA010000035.1, read on the forward strand.
CCTCAGGGAGATAGACCAGATAGACGAGGTCATAGGCGACGAGGTGCAGACGGACTACGTCCTGTTCATAGAGAAGATGATCCAGCGTTTCAGGCGGACACACGGCGACAAGTTCTCGGTGTTCGTGCTCGACTCGCTGGGCGCGCTGTACTCCCTTATGGAGAACGAGAAGAACATGCGCAAAAAGATGTTCTACTTCTTCAAGATGCTCAGGGACAACAACCTCCACTCGTTCATCATCATGGAGCGGTCGCTCGACGGGGAGTCACAGTTGCTCGGCAACGAGGGCTTCCTCGCGGACGGCATACTGATGCTCGGCCTTGACAGGCCGAGGGGCAAGCTCGTGAGGTTCCTGCAGGTTGAGAAGATGAGGGCGGCTGAGCACAGCATGGAGCGCCATGCCATAGAGGTCGGGAAGACGGGCATGACGGTTCTGGGGCCGCTTCTCAGCACTTAGCATTGGGCGGTGGCCTTGTCGGCCGCACTCCCAAGATAGCCCAAACCCCCCAAGAACAACATAACACGGAAGTGGCGACAATGACGGAAGACTCGACGACAATCTCCCAGATAATCGAGGACGCGGTCAAGAAGCTGAAGGCTCAGGAGGCAGAGGTCCGGAAGAAGGACCAGGAGCTGCAGACCGAGAGGGATGAGATAGCGAAGAAGGGAACCGAACTCGAGGACCTGGACAAGAACCTCAAGGACAGGGAGGCGGCGCTCCGCGGCAGGGAGACCTCCGTCCAGGACGCCGAGAGCGCCCTGAAGGAGCGCGAGACGACGGTGACCGAGAAGGAGCAGCGTCTGTCCGAGCGCGTCACCGCGGTCGACGAGCGTGAAGCCAAGGTCCAGTCGGTGATAGATGCAGCAGAATCGAAGCAGAAGGAGTACTCCGAGAAGCTCGACGAGCTTTCTTCGCAGATGGCAGATCTGTCCGAGAAGCGCACGTCGCTCCTGGACAAGGAGGAGCAGCTCAAGACTTCAGAGGAGAGCCTGCAGCGGCTGATGGACGAGATCACTTCCCGCAGGGATGCCCTTATCGCACGCGAGCGCGCGCTGATAGAAGAGGAGGAGTCCTTGAGGAAGGACCGCGAGAAGCTCGCAGGAGATGCCCGCAAGCTGTTACGAAGGCAGGAGGAGATGCTCACATCCACCGTTGCGAAACCAGCCCAGGGCGAGGCTAAGCCTGCTTCCGTCGAGGCGCAGGTGGCCGAGGACGAGATCGCTTGTCCCAACTGCAACACGATAGTCAGCAAGGATGCCGTCATGTGCTACGCCTGTGGGCATAAACTCAAGGAGGAGGCGGAGGAGCAGACCGCAGATGCTGAGGCCGAAGCCGAAGCTGAAGCCGAGGACGAAATACCGTGTCCGAACTGCGCCACGATGATCAGCAAGGACGCCGTCATGTGCTACGCGTGCGGCGCATCCGTCAAGGATGCCGCGGCGAGGGCCGCCGAAGACGGAGACGATGCGGGCGAGCCCGAGGACGAGAAGAAACCGCAGATTTTCGTCAAGAAGATAGTCAAGAAGAAGCTCGGATGAACCGGGCTTCCACAACCCTTTCTTCACATTGAAAATACGGCAAATAGCTTTTTATATACACGAACTGCTTACTTTGTCCTAATCCCAGACTCTGGGTGGGTGAATTTGATGGTTGACAGAGCTGGCCCTTTTCTAGCTAGTAGGTCGTTGACTGCACTGATTGTGATCGCTCTCGTTGCGTCCGCCTTCGCAGGCGTATTCTTCGTGGGCAAGCGGGCCGCCGCGTCAGGCGACCTGCGGATCGAGGGATTCACATACGTCATTCAGGACGTAGATCAGTTGGTCGATGGGAATGTAGTGATCGAAGACGGTGGAGAGCTGAAGATCATCGACGGAAGCCTCAGCATTGTGAGCGACATGGACAACATGTACACCGTCACGGTCGGTGACGGCGGCACACTGACGCTCGATCACGGCACTATTACGACCTCCCCAGCCGCGATCCGCCCCTGGCCCGCGCTGGACCTTGTGGTGATGGATGGCGGTGCGGTCGTTGCGACGAACGACTCCTTCCTCATGTTCCCAGGCTCGATAACGCTCGACAACGGCGCCTCGATGATTCTCCGCGACTCGACTATAACGAAACTCCCCGACTCAGTAATCACCTCGTTCTGGGAGGGCCACCCTGATGGACTAACCTGGGACTCTATGGACGATGGCCCGGAAATAACCGTGACAGATTCTACATTGAAGCTCTTCGACTCCGTCATTGACGCGCTGCCCGAGGGCGCGCCTGCCGCGTCGAACCTGACGCTCAACGGCGACTCGATATTGCTCTCAGTCAACAGCCACATCAGCGTGGACTTCTACCAGCCCGGCTGGATATCGCACAACATGCTCGAGGTCAACGACAACTCGCAGGCATACCTCTACGGCACATACTTCGATCCATACGATGGCCTCGAGGCTGACCGCTACCCTGCTTACATCGTATCGAGCCCCGAGGTCGACCCGGCGTACCCCACGGCAACACTCGAGCCTGATGACACGACCTCTTCGGAGAACGTGGGCGCGCTCGAGTTCGACGATTCCTGGCTCTATTCGGTCGACGACGGCGAGACGATGGCGATGGGCACATGGGATGTCGGCGGCATTGCCGGCGCCACTTCCATCAACACCGCCAGGCTCGTCGTGAAGTACACCGTAGGACCATCATACACCGGCACGAATGTGATTCAGTACAGCGAGGCCGGGGGCTCCTGGACCAGCACGACTATCCAGCCGGACGCGGGCGACGCGCCCGGCACCGTCGCCGCATTCGACCTCAGCACGGCTATCATAAGCGACGTCGCGGACCTCCAGGACATGGACGTGCGGTTCATCAACATCGGCGGCGGAGACACCGTACAGTTCGAGACCATGGGCGTGATCTTCTCGATCGGTGGCAACGTATACGTCTACAGATGGCTGAACGCAACAGTTGCTGATGAGTACGGCGTTCCGATAACCAATGCGGCATTCAGCGCGACGTTCACCGGAGGAGAGACTCTGGAGGGTCAGGAGGCGTTCTACTACACATCAGCGGGAATTTCGAGCGCTCCGGAGCAGGATGTCTTGGACTACCTTGGCGAGACAGCTTTGACCTTCTCGACGACGAAGGCGGACGGCACAGCCGCCATGATCCCATATCTTACTGACATAAGCGACGGGTCGTCAAACGCGTGGTTCGTCGGCACATACAAGTTCACTGGTACATCGACAGACCCCGCAGGTAGTTCCACAGAGTCCTTCTCGTTCCTGCCATACCCATTGATGGGCTGCGGCGACCAGTGGGAAGACCTCAAAGTGGAGATCGAGGGGATCTCCGTCTCAAGCCCCGACATGTCAAAGTGGCTCGTCGTGCCGTACCTGACGGTAGACCTCGAGCTCGTGACGACTCTGGTCATCGAGGACATGAGCTACTACCACGCGGGAGACGTCATAGTCGCATCCGATGGCGAACTGACAGTATTGAACTCAGAGTTCCTGTTGGTGCAGGACTATCCCAACCAACGGACTATATACGTCGATGGCTACGGCGTGCTCAGGTTCGAGAACTCCGTCGTGACCAGCGAACTACCGATCGACATAGTGGTGCAGGGCCACGGCACGCTCGAGGTCGTCGACTCAGACATGAACGGCGTAAGCATATTCGCGAGAGAGGACGCCGTCATCCTGCTGGACAACTCCACGATGACCGACGGCGACATCACCACCGCGTGGAATTCGCGCGCCACGATGGAGATCTATGATTGTACCCTGAGTACACCCCCGGTCCTCTCTGGCGAGACTGTTGGGGGATTCACTAACACGAGCGTACCATCGATAGTGGTCGAGGACGACGCAACTGCGCTCATCTACAGGTGGATTCACGTGACTATCTGGGACGGCAACTCCAAGCCGCTCCCAGGAGTGGACGTCTTCGCCAATAGATTCTTCACGAACGATTGGACAACTGCCATTTCCGACTCGGCAGGGATCGCCAGGCTGAACTGCCTGGGAAGTACCCTGACCTCTTCAGGCCCGTCCTTCGATGGGAACTACCATGTCAACGCCACTTACTGGTGGCCAGACGCGAGCGGCGTCGCCTACGAGTCTGACCAGACGATAGACGTCGGCGTGAGACCATATACGGAACCGCTGGGGAAGAACGCCACATATGCCTTGCTGACCATTAGCTCAGCTCTGCCGGACCTTGAGATAGATGGCTTGGCCGGCGTGACGTGTGACCCCGAATCTCCGTTGAATGACATGATGGCGACGCTCACCGCAAACGTGACCAACACCGGAGTGGCGGTGGCATACAATGTTAACGTCGACTTCTATGACGACGATGACTTGATTACATCGGTGATATGCCCGAAGATTCTGCCCGGAAGCTACGCACTCGTAGAGGCCGATTGGTATGTCAACTTCCCGGATTATTTGCTGGACCCGTACGCACATCCGATCATGGTCGTGGTCGACGCGGCAGACCTCATTGACGAGATCGATGATTCGGACGCCATCAGCACCTGCGAAGTGATCATCCAGAACCTGCCAGACCTAGTGGTCGGTGTCAATGTCGGTACTGGCACCGAACCGACGCCCCCTGTCGTGGATTCGGAATGTACATTGTATGTGAAGGTTTACAATACCGGAACGAACACCGCCTACAATGTCCCGGTGACGTTCTACAACACCACAGACGGTGGGGTGGCGCCAGAACGCTACATCGGCGTAGACGTGATCGACATGATCACACCAGGGCAGACGGTGACCGCAGCCGTTCTTTGGACGCCTGAGCTCATTCGCACTGAGTACATCACTGCGATAGTGGACGAGGACATGGATATACCGGAGAACTCGGAAAGCAACAACGCCGTCACGTTCGATGTCCAGGTATATGACTACCCCGACCTTCAGCTGAGCGACTTCCAGTTTGTCTCCGGGCTGTCCACCGTTGCCGGTGGCGACATAGTAATCGTCAGGGCGACGCTAAAGAACCTCGAGCCGGCGCCGGTGACCAACCCAGTTGTGGGATTCTACCTCGACGAGTATCCTGGCGAAGAGCTCATGAATGTCACAGTCCAGGGGACATTCAGCGAGGCCTCGAACGTGGGTACGGCGACATTCACCTACGTGGCGCCAATGGTGGAGGACGACACATACATCGAGATAATACTGGTGGCAAATCCGTATAGCCGCTACCTGGAGCAGACGCGTGATAACAACATCGTCAGCGCCATCCTGACGGTGACGGACGTGCGCCCCGACCTGTATGTGGCAGATAGTGGCATATCGGTCACCTACGAAGGCAACCCAGTCATCTCAGAGATGTACGGCAAGGAGGTCCAGATAACGGCTGAAGTCGAGAATCTAGGACCGCGCGCGGTCGAGAACATCAAGCTGGACATCGGAATCGACACCTCGAGTATCACGACATACACGATCGCTACTGTTGATATCAGCGAGGTGGCCGCTGGCAATACGACATCGGTGACCATAGATTGGACCATCAACCTGACAACCCCTGGCACATACTCCATCTGGGCTGAAGCAGACCCAAGTGGTTTGGTGGATGAGTCCAACGAGGCGAACAACATCGGCGCTATCGACTTCACGATCGATGCGCTGGCGTTGACGGTAGGCGTATTCCCCGAATCGACGGAGTACGAGGCCGGCGCACTAGTGGTCGTGTCCGTGGTCGTCAGCTACCAGGATGTGGATGTCCCCGTCACGAACTTGCCGGAGATCATGGTCGCTCTGTACGATGAGTCAGGAGCCCGTATCGAAGCGACCGTCGACGGACCGCACAGCACAGACTCAAGCGGCGGGTTGACATCGGCCTTTGAGATACCCACGACATTGGCGAGCGGACAGTACACCGTCGGTGTCGTCATACAGGACGAGACGTATTACTCCGAACCGTTCAGCATAAGCGGCGAGGGCGCAGGCGGGATTCCGATGCTCATATGGTTCATCGTGATCGCCGTCATAGTCGCCGTAGTGGTAGGGTTCACGCTGTACACATACAAGTACGGCCTTGGCAAGCTTGTAGAGTGTGGCGAGTGTGGCTCCTTCGTACCTGCAGCCAGCAAGAGGTGTCCGAAGTGTGGCGTCGAGTTCGAGGCCGGCACGATGAAGTGCTCCGAATGCGGCCAGTGGGTACCGTCGAGTGCGGCCGAGTGTCCAAACTGCGGCGTCAAGTTCGTCGGTGAGCCCGAGGGCGAGGACCTTGACTACCTTGACCGCATGCGCGCCGAGTACGAGGCCATGGTCTCTGAGTACCGCGAACTGGCGAAGAACCAACTGGGCAAGAAGTTCAGTGACAAGCGCTTCGAGGAGTGGTGGAAGCTGCACCCCAACTACGTGAGCTTCGAGGACTGGCTCGCGAAGGAGGAGGAGAAGCGCAAGGAAGGCCCTGTCCCGTGCACCGTCTGTGGCACACTCAACCCACGCGAGGCGACGGTCTGTCACAAGTGTGGCACGATATTTGCGCCTGCCGAGGGAGCAGCGGAGGCGATGCCAGAGGCGGAAGCCGAGCAGCCTTCACAGGTTCCGCCCAGGAGGCCCCCGGAAGGCGGAGCGGGCGGGGCAACTGCGGCGCCGAAGATGGTTGTTCGGAGGCCGATAGACCGCAAGGTCGTCCCGAAGAAGATCGTCCGGACGCCCGTGGACAAGGATGACCAGGGCGAGCAGTGACAAAGCCGGTCGCTGGTAGCAGCCACCCACTCAAACCTCTTAATTTCCCTTTCCTGTTTCTGACCCTTTTCTGATTGGAGAAGCTGCGCGTTTCATCCAGGGTTTTTGTCGCAATTAGTCTATTCCGTAAGGTCGCCAGGCCGCGCACCGAGTGATAGCTGGACAGTATTCTCGGATTTCGATTGCCATGGGATTGAGCGAAGATAGGTTACTTGCCTCATTTCGCGCAATCTGACGGTTAAGTATATCGACCTATCCCGCCCAATCCAAGAACCGTCAACGCCAATGTGAAGTCAAATGAGCGGTTCCCTATCAACACATTGATGGACCCTGCTGATACGGCAATGGTCGCAGAAGCTTGAAAGTGTATGCGATGTCTACACTGCCAAAGGGTGTCGCTCCGACCGCGTCGCTCTCACATTGCCTGCGGGCCGCCTTCTGCGAGCTTCGCCCGGACCTCTTTCATGACCTTCTCGGGGTCCTTGTAGTATGCTGAGATGATCGTCGCGACCTTGCGGTGGTTGTCTATGCCCGCCTTCTTGATGTACTCGAGGATGTCCACTCGCCTCTTGATCTCGCGCTCCATCTCCCTAGGCGCCCAGTTCCTGGCCATCCTGACCTTCTCGTAGACGTAGCTGTGGCCGCTGTAGTTGAATGTGTCATCTGCAGGGTTCCACGAGTATACGGAGTTGGTGATGAGCTCGTTTGTCTCGGGGTCGATTCCAACAATCTCCGTCAGGGACTTAACCCGCCGGGTCATCTTGGTGCCGACCTTCACCTGCGCCTGCAACAGCACGATGTTCAGCGCGGTCACCAGTGCCCTCGGGAGGTTGATGGGGTCGTTCTCCATCCTGTGGACCATTGCCTGGACATCCTCCGCGTGGAACGTCGAGTAGCAGGTCTTGCCCGTGGCCATGGCCTGGAACACGACGTACGCCTCCTTGCCTCTGACCTCACCCACCATCAGGTACTGAGGCCGCTGCCTCATCGCGGCGGTCAGCAGGTCAAACATGTCTATCTCTCCGGACGCCTTGCCTGTGATGGCGCTCTTGCCTCCGAAACCCTCTCTTGTGAGGCCAGGAACCCAGTTCTCATGCGGGAGGTTCAGCTCGCGCGTGTCCTCGATGGACACGATCTTCATCTGCGGCGGTATGAACAACAAGACCGCGTTGAGCGTGGTCGTCTTGCCGCTCGCAGTGCCGCCGCAGACGAGCATGGACTGCCCGTGCTCTATGCTGAGCCATAGATACGCCATCATCTCAGTGCTCATCGTCTTGAACTTGAGCAGGTCGAGAGGCGTGAACGGGTTCTCCTTGAACCGCCTGATCGTGAAAGACGACCCTCTCTTGGTCACATGCTTCCCCAGCGTCGCCTGCAGCCTCGAGCCGTCAGGAATCGTCGCGTCGAGGAGCGGGCTCGCGACCGATATGTGCTTGCCGCACCTCTGGGCGAGCCAGACGACGAATCCGTCCAGCTCCTCCTCGTCGTCGAATCTGAGAGTCGACCGTATGGACCCGTACTTTCTGTGGTAGACATACAGAGGTACACCCACGCCGTCGCACGAACAATCCTCGACATTGGGCTCGATCATCATTACGTCTATCGCCCTGTAGCCCATGAAATCCCTGAGGATGTAGTACATCACTCTCTCTTTGGATATCGGATGGAGCGTGATGTTCAGCTTGGTCATGAGCTCCTCGGTCATCCTTCGGAGGTACTTCTCGCGCTTTTCC
>JBFEPA010000036.1:0-11196 GCA_041550275.1 Thermoplasmata archaeon
ACTTACCTTGGCATAGAAGCCATTCTTCGCGGGACCAGGGTTGACGAACATCGTCCCCTTCGAAACCTCGGACCCTCTTGATTCGTGCACGTGTCCAGAAAGCGCAAGGCGTGGGCGGAACTCAAGGGCGACATCCAGGATCGCCTGCGACCCCATGTGGTCTCCGAACGAGGAGATGTCGTTCATACCGTATGCCGGTGTGTGCGTGATCATCACGCCCGCCTTGACGGCGGACGCCCTTAGCCTGTCAGCAATCACATTCTCTTCGACCTCGAACGGCATTCTGTGCGGGGAGGGCGGGGCGCCTCCGAAGCCATAGAACTTCACGCCTTTGAGGTCCACACGCCTGGAGTGGACGCTCTTCTCGTGCTCCGCGAGGAGCGCGAGAACCGCTTCCGTATCGCAGTTCCCTGGCACTGCCAGCATGGGTATGGGGACGAGTTCCATGATCTCCCTGACGTACTTGGTCGTCCCGTCTGTGGTGAAGTCTCCGCATATGACCGCCGCGTCGAAGGGGTCGTCCTCGAGCGCGTTCACAAGCATTTCCTTTGCCTTGTCGGAGCCGTGCAGATCTGAGCATACGAGCAGGTCGATTTCGTTCATTGTCGTCACCAAGGAGCGACTATCCCCATCGAGAGGTCGCCGAACACGACTAGATAGGAGATGAAGTATCCCGCGACCGCGCCGCCGTTCAGCAGCGGGAGGCCAGCCTGCGGGTTCCCCTTCAGCACGAAGGTCATGAGGATGGAGAAGCCGGCCAGCGCACCGAGCATTGTGCCCAAGGCGACAAGGAGGTTGCCTCCGATGCCCCAGACCTCGTCATGCGCGAGGCAGTAGAACGCGGATGATATGAGCACTCCTGGGATGATCACGTCCCCGAGTCCCATGAACATGGCCTCTCGCTCCTCGCCCCCATCTATCTGCTTACTAAGGGGCTTCTGGTTCATGTACGAGTACCCTAGCTTCTTGGGCACCACGAGCAGTATCGGCAGCTTCATCTGGGTGACGCCATCCGCGAGCGCGACCATGTGTTTCGTGCCATAGACGGATATGGCGTCGTAGATGGCGAGCGCGACCAGCAAGATGAGCACCGGCAGTATCTGCAGGGATATCCCAAGTATGCCGATGACGCCTATCGCCACGAGCGTGCCGGTGACGTCGATTACATGCCATTCGGGCTTCTTGACGAGTGCGTACGTCAAGCCTGCTGTAGCAAGCAGCGAGATCAACAGAGACGCAGCACCGAGGCCCAGCGATGACGCGACTGCCCACAACACTATGAACATCGTGTACGCCACCGCACCGAGGAAGACCATCTTCACGATGTTCTCCTTGCCTTTCTTAATGATGTACAGGACGAGCAGGGTGAAGAACAGTATCGCGATGAGGTAGTAGACGGATATCATCGGGTCGTTTGGGTCCTCGAATGCCTGGTACTCCTCGCTGAGGACGGTAGACACCATCACCAGCGCCCCCAGCTGCGCGACCGTGAACAACGCCGCCATCATGATGACGGCCCTCGTGCTCTGCTGCATCTGTCCCCGCTATTCAGAAGCGGTTTAGAAATAGTTTGCGCAGTGAATGCCAGCGAAGGACAAAACTCCATATACCAATAACTGGGTCCGAGTGTCGTGCCCGAGCTGGAGGCGCTGAAGGTCGATGTGTTCACGGACGAGCCGTTGGCGGGCAACCCCGCTGGGGTCGTCATAGAAGCGGACGAGCTCGACGAGATGCAGATGCGCCGGGTCGCGTCGGAGATGGCGCTGAAGTCCACCGCCTTCGTCATGCGCTCGAGGAAGGCCGACGTCAAGATGAGGTACTTCACGCCCCTCTCCGAGGAGCCGATATGCGGCCACTCGACGATTGGCTCGCTGTGGGCATTGGCAGAAAAGGAGGCGTTCGGCGGTTCCCCAGGCGGGAAGCGCAGGCTGGAGACGATGCTCGGCATACTGGCTTTTCAGGTCGAGCGTATGGCGGACGGTCGAAAGGTTGTCTGGATGACGCAGAAGAGGCCGATGTTCTCGCCCGTGGAGGAGATCAAGGAGGTCGCCAGCGCCCTGGGCATCGGCGCCGATAAGATGTTCCATGAGGAGTTCCCCCTGTGTCGGGCTTCGACGGGCATACCTTGCCTTCTGGTCCCCATGCGCTCCTTGGAGACCATCGAGAAGCTGGAGCCCAGGGAGAGCGAGGTCATGTCGATCGCGCACGAACTGGAGGTGAACGCCATCTACTCCTATACTTGGAACGTTATCGACGGCGATTCAATAGTCCATGCGAGGTGCATCGCCGTCACGCCTGACTATCATGAGGACCCAGCATCAGCTTTGCCGGCGGGAGCCCTGTGTTCGTATCTCGTGGAGAACGAGTTCGTCCCGCGCGAGAGGGCGATGAGCATGGTTGTCGAGCAGGGCACATGGATCGGAAGGCACTCGAAGGTTCTGGTCAGGATAGAGAAGCGTGGCTCATCCATCAGAAAAGTGGACGTCGGCGGCACCGCGTGCGTATCGTTCCGGGGCAAGATATACGTCTGATAGCGCAGTTACTGGACCCTCGTCCCGAACGCCATGCTTCCAGAGACCTTGTCTATCTTGACCTTGACCTGCGTCCCCTTGGCGCAGCCAGGAATGTAGATGATGTACTTGCCCTTGCGGGCTATCCCATCGCCCTTCTTGCCTATGTCCTCAATCATGAAGTCGTAGATCTTCCCGGCCTCGATCTCCTTGCCCTCCTCCTGCTTCACCTGCTTTCGGACATGCACCGGCCGGTGCGCTCCACAGGTCTCGCACGTGAGTATGAGCACTCTGCCGTCCTTCACTATCTTCGTGTCGGGCCTGTCGCATTCGGAGCAGAGAACGTATTCGTCGACATAGCTCTTGATGCGGTCAGCTATCTGCGCGGTCCCGACCTTCCCCTTGAACACAACCCGCTGTCCATCGAGGTTGCCCGCGGTTCCCAGCTCCCTGAGCAGGTATCCGTACAGGTGCTCGGGCTCGCGCCTTAGGCTCTCAGCGATCGCTCCGAAGTTGCGAATGACCGTCGTCTTACCCTCGATCATGACATCTGGCTCCGGAACCTGGAACCTATCATGTGCCTCGAGCGTCTGTGGCAGATCCTTCTTCGCGCGGTCGAGCAGTGCCTCATAATCGAGCGATTCGTCTGTTGCCATCGTGGCACCATAAAGGGTTCCGTAATTAAAACTATTGTAGCGGTTCGCTGGGCATGAGAATTGGACGCACCCCGCCGGACCGCATGCGAAGTTTAGTGTCCAGGAGCATCGCTGGACGCGAAACGTTTAAAGCCAACGCCATCCAATGGGGCAATTATAGTGCTTCTCGAAAGAGGGTGTCACCCACGAGCCATTTACCTCTCCCAGATGAGCCGCTGTCCGGCAGCGTGTTCAGGTCGCTCGAGGCGAGGTTCTCCGTCTTGGACGTCATGCCGGACGAGGTCTGCATCGTCAGGGACGACAGGGTCATCGTGTTCATGAACCGCCGCATGAGAGACAAGTTCGGCGATGTCACAGGCAAGAAGTGCTACGAGTCTCCGTTCGCTTCGCAAGAGATATGCAGCGACTGCCCGTTCGGCTCGGACATCGGAGACATCGAATACCCACACAAACGCGTTGTCAACACTGGGCGAGGCAATGTCGTGGAGATCACCGCGAACAGGTTCGACGAGATCGACAACGGCAGCTCGTATCTGGTATCGGTGGCCCGAGACATAACGGAGCATACGGACACCGAGGTGCAGGTCAGCAGACTCGCATCATCCATCGACCAGCTGAACGAGGCGGTTGCCCTGTTCGACAACGACGGCAGGGCCGTATACGCCAACGAGGCGTTCATCTCGCTCATGGGAGTCTCCCCCCAGGAGGTCTTCGGATGCTATCTGAACGAGATATCCTCATCCGCCGCCCTCGATGTGCCCTCCAAGGAGCTGCTGAAAGCCGCGAGGGATATCGGCTGGTGCGGGGAGGTCTCCGGACCTCGGAAGGATGGCTCGCAGTTCTTCGTTCACATCGACGCCAAGCCTGTCCACGACCACGGCAGGAGGACTATCGGTATCGTTGCGACCTTCAGGGACGTCACCCGTGAACGGCTGGAGAAGGCCGACATGGAACGGCACCGTTCCCAGCTGGAGCAACGGATGGAGGAGAGGACATCGGAGCTGGCACTCAGGGTGAACCAGCTAACGATCATCAACAAGATCAGCCGTGCGGTGACGTCCATCCTCCAGCCGGAGGCTCTCATGGAGGAGTTCTCCAAGGCGATTGCGGACGGCCTCGGCTACCCCATAGTCATGGTGCTCCTATGGAACGGGGACAGCCGCGATATCGCCGTCAAGGCGGGCTACGGCAAGGACATAGGCAGGGTCTCCAAGGATCTCAGGCCGAAGCTGAAGGAGGGCATCATCGGCCACGCCGCGTACTTCCTGGAGACGCTTGTGACGGGAGACGTGGACGCCGATCCAAGATATATTCGAGGCAGCGTGCCTTCGACCAAGTCGGAGATCGCTGTGCCGCTGACATACCGGGGAGAGCTTCTCGGTGTCCTGGACATCCAGAGCGACCACAGGAACGCGTTCACGAAGAACGACGTCACCGTCCTCGAGATGCTCGGCGACATACTGTCTGCAGCCCTCATCAACGCGAGGACCTTCAGCGACCTCAAGGAGAGGGAGAACGCCCTGTCCGCGCTGGACCGGATAAGCAAGCAGATATCGATGAGGCTGGAGCCGAAGGTCATATTCGACCAGGTCGCGAGGGACGCGGCGACGCTCCTCAGCGCGGAGAAGGCGTTGGTGGGCCTCCTCGATCATGACCGAGAAAACATGGAATGGGTCTCGCTGTACAACGTGGACCTCGCTACCATGGAGGCCCTGCGTGGGACAACCGGCATTGGCGTGACCGGCAGGGTGTTGAAGCGCATGACCACCGAGATAGTGAACGACTATCCCTCGGACCCCGACGCCGTCATGAGGGACGCGGAGACCTTGGGCATACGATCGATGATGTCCGCACCGCTCATAAGCGAGGGCCGGGCGATCGGCGTCGTGAGCGTCTACAACCGCGTCGACGACCGACGCTTCAGCAAGAGCGATGCTATACTGCTGTCGTCCCTTGCGGACCACGCTGCGATCGCCCTCGAGAACGCAGACCTCCTGTACGACCTCAACAAGAGGGTGCACTCGCAGCTGACACTCCTTGACACCGCCGTCTCCCTGCAGCGTGAGATCGATTCCAGCACTATGTACCAGCTTGTTGCCGAGAAGCTCGGCCAAGTCGTCGGCTACGATTCGATAACGATATACATGGTGGACCACGAGAACGACCTCATGGTCCCCGTCATTGCAAGCGGCAGGAACGCGAGCCTGGCCCTCAAGGAGCGCTTCCCGACGACCGAGGGCGTGACAGGTCATGTGGCCCACACGGGCATAGCGGAGATAGTCAACAACACCGCTGCGGACGAACGGGCCGCATGGGTCGCGGGCACCGAGGACGACCCGGAGGACGAGGCGCTCATGGCTGTGCCGCTGAACGGGAGGGAACGGGTTATCGGCGTCCTGACGATGTACCGAGAGACGGGCAAGAAGTTCACGGAGACGGAACGCGACATCGCCCAGCTGTTCGCCAACCAGGCCGCGGTCGCAGTTGAGAACTCGGAGCTGTACGCCACCAGGGAGCACCTGCTGGCGGATACGCAGAGGAAGATATCGCAGATGGCGAAGGTCCTCGATGTCACAACGTCCGTGATGTACATGGACGCCTTGGACGCAGTGCTCCAGAGGGTGACGGACTCCGTGGAGTCGTTCGGTTTCAAGAGAGCCACGATATCTCTGTTGGACACCGGCCGGAGTGAGTTCGTCCTCTCAGCCTTGACCGGATACCCCGAATGGGTGCAGAAGGGCATGGTCTTCGAGGCGGACTTCATGCTCGAGGGTTTCGAGGACGAGTTCAGAGTCAGCAAGGCAGCACACTACCTCCCGTACGAGCGCCAGAACTTCGACGTCGAGAAGTTCTACTTCCTGGCCCATCCGGAGAGGGCGGGCGTCCCGCGCTCGTCGCCGGACGCATGGCACGAGAGAGACCTGCTCATGTTCGCACTCCGTGATCGGGCCGACCGCCTCGTTGGCTACATGGTCCTCGACGAACCTCTCGACGGCAAGGTCCCAAAGAAGGAGCATCTGGAGGTGCTGGAGATACTTGCTGGGATGGCGTCCATAGCGATCGTGAACTCGAAGCTCTACGAGAATCAGGTCGACGCGGTCAACGAGATAGCGCTCCTCAACGACCTCATGACACATGATATAAACAACTTCAACCAGGGCATCATGGGCTACCTCGAGCTCCTGCTCCAGGACAAGCTTCTTCAAGACGGCCAGCGGAAGTACGCACAGAGCGCGCTGATCCAGGTGAGGAACAACGCCAGGCTCATCGACAACATGAGGACGCTGGCAAAGGTCAGGTCCATGTCGGACAACGACTTCTCGGCCCAGGATTTGGGCGTTGCAATCGACGAGGCCATAACGGTCGTGACGAAGATCAACTCCGACAGGGACGTTGTCGTCAGGACAACGGTCAAGCGTGGAAGGTACTTCATGATGGCGAACGACTCGGTGAAGGACATGTTCGTGAACATCATATCCAACGCTGTCAAGTTCGACTCTTCGAAGAAGGTGAAGGTCGAGGTGTCCATAGACGATGCGTATGCATCGGACAACGATTATTGGCTGGTGTCCGTCACGGACCACGGCAGGGGCATCCCCGACGACAGGAAGAAGACGGTCTTCGAACGCTTCGCGACGGGCATGACTGGGGTGAAGGGATTCGGCCTGGGTCTATCGATCGTGAGCACGCTGGTAGACAAGTTCAGCGGGAAGATATGGGTCGAGGACCGCGTCAAAGGAGATTTCTCCAAGGGATCCGTGTTCAACATGATGCTGCCGAGGGCCGATCCGCCCGAATGAGCCTCTGCGTCGAACGTCCTCGGCCTGATTTTCGATCAGTATCCGCCGCTTAGCTCTTCCTTCCCTTTGCTCGCTCAAGGGCAGCCTTCACAAGGCCGTAGTGCAGCGGGGCAGGCTTCTGCGGCCTCGATTTGAACTCCGGGTGGAATTGCGAGCCGACGAAATACGGATGCCCGTCCAGCTCGGCTATTTCCATCTTCTTACCATCAGGGGACCTGCCAGTGAACTTCAGTCCTTTGTCCTGTATCGTGTCGATGTAGTGGGGGTTGACTTCGAACCTGTGGCGATGCCTCTCGCTTATCGTCGTCGAGCCATACAGCTTATGCGCCGTGGACCCTTTCTCGACAATCACTTCCTGCGCTCCTAGCCTCATGGTGGCGCCCTTCTTGGTCACATCCTTCTGCTCAGGCAGCAGGTCCACGACCGGATGCGATGTGTGCGGGTCGAACTCCGTGCTGTTGGCGTCGTGGAAGTTCAGGGCGTCCCTCGCGAACTCGACGACCGCGAGCTGGAACCCGAGGCACACGCCGAGGAACGGGACGCCGTTCTCTCTGGCATATCGTATCGCATCCATCTTGCCGTCGGTGCCGCGCGAGCCGAATCCTCCGGGTATCAGGATGCCGTCCGCCTCTTCCAGGAGTTCCCTGCTGTCCTCCTTGTCTATGTCCTCCGCCTCCATCCTCAGATAGGTGACTCTGGCGTTCAGCTCCGCGCCAGCGTGTGTAAGCGCCTCGTAGTGGCTCATGTACGAGTCATATTGATCCATGTACTTTCCTACGAGGAGTATCTTGACCTCCTTCTTCGGCTCCATGACCTTCTTGAGAAACTTGTTCCAGCTCGTCAACCCGTCCTCCGGCACGTCGACTGCCATTCTCCTGAGCAGGTAGCTCGTCAACCCTTGCTCCTCGATGAATATGGGTACTTGGTAGATCGACTTCGCGTCCGGCGCACTTATCACAGCTTCGAGGGGCACGTCGCAGAACAGAGCTATCTTCCTACGGGCTCCGTCGTCCAGCGTCCTTTCGGAGCGGGCCACGATGACATCGGGCTGTATGCCGATCGCCCTGAGCTCCTTGACCGAGTGCTGCGTCGGCTTGGTCTTCTGCTCCTTAAGCGTGCCGAGGCTCGGCACCAGGGTGGTGTGCACGAATACGAAGTTCTCGTCCCCCATCTCGGAGTGCATCTGTCTCATCGCCTCGAGGAACGGTGCGGATTCGATGTCCCCCACGGTTCCTCCCAGCTCCACTATCACGATATCGGCCCCGGACTTCATGCCGACGTTGGACATCATGGACTTGATCTCGTTCGTGATGTGAGGGATTATCTGGACGGTCTTACCGAGGAAGTTACCGTTACGCTCCTTCTCGATGACGCTTCCATAGACCTTGCCCGTCGTCATCACATGGTCGCCTGTGAGGCTGGCATCCAGGAACCGCTCGTAGTTGCCGAGGTCGAGGTCCGCCTCGCTCCCGTCGTCGAGCACGAAAACCTCCCCGTGCTCGAACGGGTTCAGCGTGCCAGCATCGAAGTTGAGATAGGGATCTATCTTCATGGCGGTGACATTCAGTCCCCTCGCCTTCAGGGTACAGCCTATCGAGGAAGAGGTGATTCCTTTGCCGAGCCCTGATAAAACACCGCCCGTGACCACTATGAATTTCATTCTATCTCACGGGAGCGTCACAATGTGCTAGCCGGACATAAAGATTTGCAGTCCTCGATGTGCCGTGCCAGCGGGTTCCGCGAAGGTATACTGGCAGATGTGGTGGGTTCAATGTGGTTTAAGAAGCCTCTGCTCTAGGGCAGGCCATCCTTCACGATTCAAAGTCGGTTCATGGAACGGAAGACACGAATGACTGGGGGCAGCGGCCTTTATTAGCCCTCTGTTCAATCTCGTTCAGCAGAGTATGAAGAGGAGGTTGTGGGTGGCCGGCTGCGTCCCGTTGTGCTTGGCTGTCCTCCTTTCGATGCCAGATGTCTCTGGTGGCACAGGAAGCCTATCCAAGAACGGAAACGAGTGCTACTGGACCGATGGAGATACTGCTCCATCCTCTGCATATCCTGAGATCGGAATAATGCTTAGCCCCAGTTGGATAGAGGCCGGAGCAGCGGCGTGGGCATTCGTGATCGACCCCGCGCCTCTCACATACGACTTCAACGTCACTCTCTACTACACGGAGGCTCTGGGATTGGGGGACGGCCCTGACATTCTTATGTACAACTGGACCCTCGGAGACTGGGACACTATAGGAACCGCGATTGGCGAGGGGACCAACATATCCAGGACCGTGTCGCCTGCAGCCTTTGGATGCGAGAACTACGTCTCTGATTTCGGCGAGGTCTTCGTTCAGGTATATGCAGACGCGCTTGACTGTACCGATATAGGAACAATAACCGTCGACTGGGAATTCGACAGTACTCCGCCTTCAAATCCAAGCATCTACGCCGCAGACCCCGATGTTGATGTGTGGACGACAGACAGAACGGTGGAAGTAGAGTGGTCCGGGGCAGTAGACGATAGGAATGACGTAGATGGTTACTCCATCTCGTGGTCGCAGTCTGCCACGGCGCTGCCGGACCAAGTCGTGGATACAACCGATAACAGCACCGTCAGCGCTCCACTTGCCGACGGGGAGTGGTACTTACTCATCCGAACCGTCGACACATTCGACAACTGGGCCCCGACTGCATATACTGTAGGACCGTTCCTCATCGACACAACCGAGCCCTCTACGCCTATACTCGTCGTTACTCCCGAATCAGTGACCAATGACGACACCCCAGAGTTCGCCTGGGCCGCGTCAAGCGATGCTGGCAGCGGAGTCGCCGGCTATTCGTTCTCTGTCGATGCTCTTCCAGACGAGACTGCTGACACGACATCGACATTCACCATACTGCAATCATTGAGTGATGGAAATCATGTATTCTACGTAAAGACCGTCGACGCGGTTGGGAACTGGGGAGACACTGCGTCATACGAATTCAAAGTGGACACGGCTGTGGACGACGCTCAAGAACCTGTCGGATTCTTCCTGACGATAGGCGTGGTAGTGGCCGTTGCAGCCGCAGTAATGACGGTTGTCGTCCTCATCTACTTCAAGAGCCGGAGAAAGAGGGGACCTGAGCCGCCAGAGCGATTCGAGGAAAAGGAAGGACAGAGAGAGGTCTGAATGGAAGCATAGCTCGGACACATGATTGCGGATTCGCAATTATCTGCCTGTCTTGCTCTCTGGTGACATCAGCAGAATAAGCGCCATGCCCTCTAGATATTCTCCCACCGTCACACTACAACAGTGGCGGGACTGATCAGTATCTGGTCATCGAAGCCTGAGCCCGGCTCAGTTTGTCTGCTCCATCAGATCAGACAAGACGCTCGCAACGCAGTCAACCGCAGCCTTGATGGGAGAAGTGATATCGGCCTGGAACTCTATGCTGTCCGGCTGGATGCAGACGACGGCCGAACCCTTCTTCGCCTTCTGGAGCAGTGCAGCGAGGAGTGCCACGGTCACCCTGTGTGTGGTTATCTCAGTGGCACGTATTCTCTCCATTGGCACGATCCGAATCGTCCCTGGCTCGTCCTTGAGGTCGGCCGCGTCCACGAAGACGACGAACGCCTCCTCATCGCTCTCCGACAGGTCGAGCACGATGCCCTCCAGGCCGTCGTGCTCCGAATAAGAATACGATGGAAAGGTTTTCTGGAGCTTCTCCGCAACGGCTATGCCAGCACCGTCGTCCCCTCGATCCCTGTTGCCTATCCCGAGGACGTACACCTTCCGGTGGCCGACGAGCCTCGATAGCTCGGACCTCAGGCTCTCTTCAGCCTTACAAGGTGTGTCGCACAGCTTATGCATGGGTCGTACGCCCTCGCGATCATCTCGAGCGGCAGCAGCAGCTCCTCGTCCTTCTTGCCCTCTGCGAGCAGCTTCTCAGCGCACGCCTTCATGTGCACCTCGATGTCGTCCAGGTTCTGCGCGGTCGGCGTTATGATGTCCGCGGTCTCGATGAGCCCGTCCCTGACATCGTAGTGGTGGTACAGGATGCCTCTCGGAGCCTCGACAGCGCCCGTCCCGGAGCCCGTTATCCTCGTCGGCTCCGCCCTGACAGGGTCGTCCAGAGACGCGATCTTCTCCGTTGTCTCTGGCATGCTCTCCAGCGCCCAGACCATCTCTATTGCCTGCGCGAGGTTGTTCAGCAGCGGGTTCCGCAGCCATCTGTCGCTGTAGTTCTCCTTGA
>JBFEPA010000037.1:0-10989 GCA_041550275.1 Thermoplasmata archaeon
CACGATAGTGTCGTGGGACTGGGACTGGGGCGACGGTTCAGTAGGAACTGGCGAGACTGCGACGCACACGTACGAGCCACCACTCGGCGGAGCAGGTGAGACAGTATCGAGCCCCGCACTGGGGATCGAGATGCCACACCCGATACTCGGCACGTGCTACGACACCGAGGGCAACCCAATGGCCGACTGTGAAGTGACCGTGACCGATGTCACTCTGGGCTATTCCGGGACCGTAATGTCCGCCGTTGACGGCACGTACGCCTTCGACATCGCCAACCTGCCTGGGGAATGGGCAGTTGGAGACGAGATCCTCATCGAGGCTGTGAGAGGCTCGATGTATGGGTCGGCTTCCATCATCGCCACCTCTGACTTCTATCAGATCGTGGACGTTGTGCTGGAGGGCGATGCAGAGCCGTTCGACGTTACCATCACGCTGACGGTGACGGACAACGACGGCCTGACCTCAACGGTGTCCGCAACGGTGACGTTGTACCCGTGAGCGCAGAAGGTACACGAAGCACACAAACCTCTGAGCGGGGAGGTCCTCGTGGCCTCTCCCAAAATCACTTCCCATTCTTTTCTATCTTTCATTCCTGAGCGGACGCGTTGCTTCATGCGAGCGGCTGCAACATGCATAACTTCGGTGGAGATGATCGGCACCTGTCCAACCTCACTTCTCCGACGCTAGATGCTGCCAATTCAAGTAGTGGGCCTTATCGCCTCCTGCTCTTGATTCAGCACTGACCGTAGCATCGTGCTGTCGACATTGTCCATCCATGCCGAATGTTGAGCGGCGGCTGGTGTTTTTATGAAAACTGAAAGAATTTTAATTCCTCGGTCATTTTTATATAGAGTTAGTCCATTTGCAGGTCCGCCTCTGCTGCGGCAACGGGACGCGGTCAAAGTCTTCTGTTGTCTCAGGCGGAAGCTCAGAACGGGGGAGAGGAAGCTTGCGACCAACCGAGGGAGACAAGGGAACCTCATTGACCTTCCCGAACGGGTTGGTGAGCCAGCCACGCAATCGTTGTCTTCTGAAACCCCTCGCTGTTTTTGTCGTCGCCATCATGCTTCTGTCGTCCTTCTCGATCATCGTCGCCGTCGTCTCCCATGACATCTCTCTTGAGGAGGCGGAGGACGTGCCCGCACGGTCCGCCGAGATAGTCGAGCCGTTCTTGCCATCAAACTTCACCATTAGCCCTATAAAGGCCTACGTTGGCCAAGTTGTGACATTCACTGCGATCGCGGAGTCCGACGTGGCCACCAATCTGACTTTCACAATATACTATGACTACCTACTGAGCGACGGCGTTACCCCGAATCCCGAGAGCCCCGTGTCAGTGAACGTGACGGGCAATCCAGGAAAGGTTGTAACTGAGTATATCTACAACGCGCCAGGCAACCTTTCCGGCAATGTGTACCGGGTGCGCCTGGTCATCGACGATGGCACAGGCGATCAATTAATCAAGTCGAGGGTGGTCGAGGTCAACGAAAACGCCGTTCCGTACATAGTTCCTGCGCCTCCGGAAGAATGGCATATCCCATTGGACCGCGAGACGTTCACTGCCTACTACAACATGTCGGTTATGTGCTACGATGATGAGAACGAGAACCTAACTCTGACCTGGGATTTCGGTGATGGCACGGATCCGGTCGTGCAGGTCACCGGCCCCTCGTTGATGGGGGTCGAGTGCGTACAGAACCACACATGGAGCCCCGATCCTGAGTTGTGGTACGGCGTCGGAGACACGGCCATCCCTTACAACCTGAACCTCAGCCTCACCGACGGGCTCCACCATTGGTACAATTGGACTACAGTCATACTCATAGACCTTGTCTATAATTTCTGTCCCGAAGGGAATCTCAGCGCCTCTCCCGACTTCTTACTTTCGACATACTCCTGCGACCCGACCGATGTGGTCACTTTGTACGGGAAAGCCTCGGATGGGGAGGGAGAACCGCTGACCTGGACGTTCCATATCAACAACTCGATCGAGATCATTCATACTGCGGTCTACCACACGGGGCTGACGGATCCCGGGACTGTGGTGTTCCAGAACATGAGCTACACGTTCTCTGTCCCTGGCAACTACTCGGTATGCCTCTACATTACCGATATCTCGAA
The DNA here is from genome assembly GCA_041550275.1 of Thermoplasmata archaeon. Taxonomy (GTDB): domain Archaea; phylum Thermoplasmatota; class Thermoplasmata; order UBA10834; family UBA10834; genus UBA10834. Next base: position 2,123 of record JBFEPA010000037.1, read on the forward strand.
TCCAGAACTGCTTCTTGACCCCAAGTATGCCTCTCACAACGCGACCAAAGGCACGGTGACCGTGACGTCGAAAGGCAACAGCGCTCCCACCGTATCGAAGGACATATTGGTGAGGGACGTCTACACCGATTCGCAGGACATCGCCGTGAACGAAACCACTGGCGTGGCATTGGTTCGGTTCTCGATACAGGCGAATGATGTAGATGGGGACAAACTGTATGTGAACTGGAGTTTCGGGGACGGCTCGGAACCCGCTTTGAACGAAACGCCCGGCGGGTCGGCGAGGATCTACACATTCACCCAGATACACGAGTATTCCAGGGGAGGAGAGTACAACGTCACTGTCGTCGTCACGGACGGTCGGCCCGGGCACGAAGTCCTGAGATACAAGTTGCTCGGCATCACGTCTAACAACTCGCCCCCGATGGTCAGGGACCTCTACCTGATACTCTCGAACAGCAGCTATGGCCTTCCGGGGCTGCCGGTGCAGTTCGTGCTGGTGGTGTTCGACCTGGAGCGCGATCCGCTCGAGGTCAGGTGGGACTTCGGGGACGGAAGCCCATTTGAGTGGACCAATGTGACCTCGTTCGACGAGGACGGAAACGCCACATGCACCATCAACCACACTTACATGGAGATCGGCATGTACAAGGCGTGGGCAAACTTCACTGACCGGGTATATGGTCCGTACCACGAGGTCTCCTACAGTTCACTGGTTGTCATAGACATCAGGCCACCCGAGGAGGTCCGTCATTGGGATTGGTGGGACTACACCAGCCTCGGGATATTGTTCCTCGTCATAGCCCTGCTGATCCTCTGGGCCCTGATGGGAACGATGAAACGTCGTCGGATTGACATGATGGGGACAACCTTGGAGGAGTACCTCCTCAGAAAGAAGGAGATTGAGAACTACGAGGAGCGGCATAGTGACGGGAAGGGACAGGAATGAATGTCAAGAGGTCGTCATTCAGGAAGATGCTCGCCAAGCGCGGCGTCAACATGGCCATCACAATCTTCGGAATAATGACCCTCAACTTCCTGCTTGTCCACGCCATGCCGGGGGACCCGATACTGAACATGGTCCCGAGGGATCCGAAGCTTTCCGAGGGTTACAAGCAGGCCCTGATAGACAAGTTCGACCTCAACTCATCGCTTCCTGAACGCTATGTGAAATACCTTTGGAACACGGTCACTCTTGACTGGGGTACTTCGTACGCGCAGGACCATCGCGAAGTTGTGGATATCGTTATGACGGATATGAGGTGGACTATACTCCTCATAGGTACTTCGACTATCATCACTCTGCTTTTCGGCATGTTGATTGGAGCATACGGAGCTTATAGGAGAGGCGGCGCCTTCGACATGTCATCCACTGGCCTGATGCTGTTCTTCTACGGCATGCCGATCTTCTGGTTCGGCTTGGTCTTGCAGATGATGTTCCACACCTACCCGCTCGGCATGGATTGGTGGCCTATACTGCCGACTGGGGGATACTATGACACGGTCACGTACGGCACTAGCTTCCATTGGGACCTCGGCCTGATTCTGAGCGCCCTCAAGCATCTGATCTTACCTGCGATGACTCTGGGGATAGGCTCTTTGGCCGGAGTCGCCATCGTCATGCGCAGTTCGCTCCTGGATGTATTGAGCGAGGACTTCATACTCACGGCGCGTGCGAAGGGCTTGACCGACTTCCAGGTCCTTCGACGGCACGCTATGCCGAACGGCATGCCGCCAATGATAGCCCTTATCGCCCTTAGCCTCGCATTCGTCATCGGTGGAGCGTACCAGATCGAGTACGTGTTCAACTATCCGGGTATCGGGTTCGCGACTTTGAACGCGATTTGGAACCTCGATTTCCCCATTCTGCAGTTCATTGTCCTCATAGGAGGCGTCGCCGTCGTCATCGCAAATTTCCTGGCCGACATACTGCTGATATTCATCGATCCGAGGATTAGAATCGCATGAGGTGAGTGACTGATGTCTGGTAGAGATTGTCAAAAAGCGCGGTCGACGCGGAATCACCCGCGGCACTTTATGACCCTGTTGTCGCTCGCCATGCTCGCGGCCGTGCTCATTTCCGCGACGCTGGCTGCGCCCGCGAGGGCCGCTCCACCCGTCGCTGATGCCGGTCCAGACCAGACCGTTATCCAGTATGAATATGTGACATTCGACGGCAGCAACTCGTCGGATGATGTCGGCATCGTCAACTACACTTGGACGATCGATTACCACGGCACCACGCCGGTTCGCTATGGCGAGACTAACAGCACTTTCCGTTTCGCCATCCCTGGAGTCTACAACGTCACCCTCACTGTCACAGACGGCGATGGGGAATTCGATAACGACACGCTGGTCGTCACGGTCCTCGAGGACAAACCCACCTTCCTGGAGAAGTACTGGTTGGTGCTGATCATCGCAAGCGGGATCATCACGGTCTCGACGATTTTGTATCTTATACTCTACTCTAGTCTGAAAATCGTATCTGAACCTACGAGAGAGAAGACCAGACTGGTGATGCGCCGGCTGAAGGAGGTGTCCCGGCAGGTGATGTATCATAGGATGGGTGCAGCCGGTGTCATCATATTGGCCTTCTTCTTCGCACTCGCCATATTCGGCCCGGCCTTGGCCCCATACGATGTAGATCCAATGGGAGATGACAGGTTCACTAAGTACTTGCTCCCCTCGGATGAACACCTGATGGGCACGGACTCTCGCGGTATAGACATCTTCAGCCAGCTGCTCTTCGGCGCAAGGACATCGATTATCGTCGGTGTGTTCGCGGCGATTATAGCGTCTGCAATGGGAGCGGGCATCGGTCTGTACTCTGGATATGTGGGTGGGTGGCAGGACGAGGTGATAATGCGCATCAACGACGTCATACTCTCAATCCCTTGGCTCGTGCTGATGATCCTCCTCGCAGCGATGGTCGGCGAGATCACTTTGATGCTGCTGATAATAATCATAGGGGTCACAGGCTGGTCGGGCACGGCTAGGTTGGTTCGAGCCCAGGTGATGTCCCTCAGGGAACGGATGTATGTGGAGCGTGCGAGGGCCATCGGCGCGGGCGACTTGCACATAATCAACAAGCACATCCTTCCGAACTCATTCCCGCTCGTGTTCGCGAACACCATACTCACGGTCGCGATATCGATCCTCTCCGAGGCGACGCTGAGCTTCCTCAGGATGCGCCCCCGTGGGACGACAACATGGGGGACGATGCTGTCCTACGCAGAGCAGGGAGGGGCCCTGGGTTCGGATCTATATTGGTGGATTCTCGCCCCAGGCTTGTGTATCGTCTTCCTCGTCCTTGGGTTCACGCTTCTGGGACATGCTCTCGACGAGGTCGTCAATCCACGCCTTAGAAGGAGGTAAAACTATATATAGTGCAAGTGCACTGGCGAGAAGGGGGTTTAGAAGCTGATTAGGTTCAAATCTCCATGCGCAGGGCCGGAGGGTCCGGCCCGTAGCAAGTGATGGTCTTGCGGCAGGACTTTGCGTTTGCCGCAAACAGAGTAGAGTTGGTATACAAAAGTGGGGGAGAGAAATGAGTGAAAGAACTGGAAATGTGACTAGGACGACTGCGCTCGCAGTCGTCATGGCCGCCGCCATGATGTTGGGCATGCCTTCGCTCAACCTGGGCGGTGGGGAGGAGCTCAGCCCGGTCGGCTCCGCCGCGGCGATAGACGTTCCCAGGAATTTTGTCCTGGGCGTCGGGGAGTTGACGGCTGACTCGCTGAATACGAACACTGCGACCATGGTCTCCGAGTATCTGTTGATATTCTACTGCTACAGCTACTTGATAGGCTATGATGTCGACATGAACATTATTGGCGATCTGGCCACCAGCTGGGAGTCTTCGCCAGACGGACTCGTATGGCACTTCGAGCTGGTGGACAATGCGTACTTCTGCGACCCGGACAACCCGACTGACCTGAGCCATCCGGTGACGGCCAGCGACGTGGTCTACAGCTTCTGGGAGGTCCAGAACCATACCGATGGGAGGCTTAACAGCTACTTCCCTGACATAATAGACCACTTCGAGTATGGTCCGGAAGGTGCGAACGGTCATGAGCTGACCCTGTACCTCAGCAAGATACACGCACCGATAATGGAGTCATTCCTGGCGGTTCCCATACTTCCGCGATACTACTGGGAGGGCAGCGGAGACGACTTCACAGACTTCGCCAACCTGCCACCGATAGGATCCGGCCCGCTGTACTATGCGACGGATGGGCTGCCGGACGAGGGCAGCGCGGAGCTGGCGAGGAACCCGATATGGTTCCAGACTGAGAACAAGGGGTGGCAGCTCCACACGGACTCATGGTTCATCGAGGAGCACACGAACGTGCAACCCGCGTTGTTGGACTTGGAGTCTGGGGAACTGGACTGTTACATGAGAGTACCTGCCTATGAGTATCTGACGATAATGCCGGATTATGACCACATAGCGGGCTTCTCGCAGAGTGCAGGCTTCGTCTACGAGTACAACCTGAACCAGATGACGGATGAGCTGAGAGACGAGCTGGGAGGGAACTTCAACCCCGGCGAGAACAACCAGCTGTTGCTGGACCCGACCGTGAAGATGGCCATGGCCATGGCCGTTGACAAGGACGCTTTCGTCAACGACATCCTGCTTGGCCTAGGCACGGTTGCAGACTCGCTGATACCGCCTGCTAACCCGGGACACTACTGGATCCCTGACCCAGTCGAATTCGACCTGACAGCAGCCAGGCAGTTGCTCTGGGACGCTGGCTGGCAGTACACTGAGGCAGGCGACCCTGCGACATCGACCACATGTCCGCTGGCGAAAGTGGGCGGGACCGATGTGCTCTCGTTCAACTTCCTCACCTTGGACACAAGCCCTGTGTGGGAGGATGCTGCGAACTTGATAGCGCTTTGGGCTCAAGAGATTGGAGTCGAACTCGGAGTGGAGATTCATACCGTGAGCGAAATGAACTCGATATGGTACTCTGCCGATTACGACACCTGGCTTTGGGACTGGGTCATGCCGGTGACTGGAGATCCATCTGGTATACTCGAGGTCTACACGACTGATTCGATAGGCGCCAGCAGCGACATCTACTGGTCGGACCCGGTGTTCGACGCGCTCTGGGTTGAGTCTCTGGAGACGGTCGACCCGGTAGCGCGGCAGGAGATATTCGACGAGATGCAGACGATGGCCTACTGGAACCTGGGATGCCAGGCCGTTGCTTACGCCAACGACAACTACGGTGTGAGCACCGTCAACTGGGATACCGACAGCCTTGGGGACTGGAACACGAAGTACATGCTGCTCCCGGACATAAGCTGTCAGTGGCCATCGATGCAGATGTACCCGAACGACAACCACGCACCGTACTTCACGAGCTACACTGGCAGCGATGCAGTTGTCGTAGCTGAGGTTGGCGTTTCTGAGCCCTTCACGGCTAGTGGCCTGGACGACGACCCCACCACGGTCAAGGAGTACAGATGGTTCTTCGGCGACGGAGAGAAGACCTCATGGAGCACCAGCGGTGCAGCTTCGCACACCTATCTCGAGGACGGCGTCTACGAGGCTTGGGTAGCCATACGCGAGGCCAGCTCGTCGAACGGCTTCGAAGACTACTTCATAACCAGCAAGAACTTGATGGTTGAGGTCTACGACATGAGCAACATGCCTCCGACTGGAGTCTCGTTCACCTACGACCCGCTGGACCCTGACTCAGGGACATTTGTGGAGTTCACCGGAGCGGCGACTGACCCTGACGGCGATGAGCTCTACTACACCTGGGACTTCGGGGACGGTTACTCTGGCTCTGGAGAGGTGGTCACGCACCAGTTCGGCCAGGATGGCACATTCGATGTGGTACTCTCGGTGACGGACAACCACCTTGGACACGGGACGAGGCCAGTCACATACTCCGAGCTGATATACGTGGCTGCGAACATGGCTCCGAGCCTGTCGGTGCCAGACTTCGTGAACATACCCATCGGTGAGGTGAGGACATACATCGTTACGGCGAGCGATCCTGAGAACCCACTAAGATTCACGTGGGATTGGGGCGACGGATCGGAACTCGAAGTCACGACTGTTGCGTCAGCGTCTCACGAATACACCATTAAGACGGATTACACGCTGACGGTGTGGGCCGACGACCTCACAGGTCTGGATGGGCACAATGTGACAGACACTGGCATCGTCTATACATACAACCCGAACCAGAACTACATACCGGTGATAACCGAGTTCTCTGCGGATGACGTCACGCCAAGCACGTGGCAGGACGTGACCTTCACTGGAAGCGCACGTGACAACGACGGTGAACCACTGACGTTCACGATTGCGTTCGGGGACGGGACATACTACGTCGAGGAGTTCGGACCCAACTCTGGTGAGGTATTGACAATCACCGCGGAGCACGCCTACACGAGCTCTGGACTGAAGACCGCAAGACTGTGGGTAAATGATGGAACGATCAACGTTTCGTCGGAGCCAATGGTGCTCACCGTTGCGCTGAACTATCCTCCGGAGTCGTTCGAGCTTGACGACATATCCGCCTACACGGGCGAGTTGGTCACGGTCTCGGTCAGCACAGATGACTGGGACGGAGACGACCTCACGTTCACGTGGGTCTGGGGAGACGGCGATGTCGATGTGACCGTTAACGTCCCAACGGCTTCTCACACGTATACCGCACCGTTAGATTCGGTGTACTGGGTGTATGTCGATGACGGACAAGGCCACAACGTCTCGGACGGCGCGTTCGTCGTCATAGAAGAGGCGGCGGCGACGTTCACTCTGGAACTCCTGGTAGGCTGGAACATGGTGACCATACCGTTGGTGAACCACGGTCTGAAGGCGAGCACGCTCGGGCTGCAGTTCGGCGACATGGTATCGAGGTGGGACCCCGCGACACAGACCTACGACAAGAACTACATCGTAGGCATCTCTGGGTCGGCGTCCGACTTCGACCTTGAGGCGAGCTGGGGCTACTGGATAGCCACGAACACAGCACAGTCGATCGAGGTGACCGGCGAGGTCGCGACGACGACGCAGACGCGTACCATCACGGTCCCCGGCGGAGGCGGCTGGGTCCAGATCGGACTCGCGTCGCTGGCGACTGATCTGTGGGCGAGCGACATCGTGGACATGTGCACAGCTGACATGCTCTCGATGATATCCAAGTGGAACGCGGCGTCGCAGACGTACAGCAGCTACATAGTACAGTTCGGCATAGGAGACTTCCAGCTGAATCCAGGAGACGGAGTATGGTTGGCGGCTGACATGTCGGGAGTGCTGGAATATGAACCGTAGAGTACGGATGCTATCGACAGGAGACAGAATCGAGAGGAGCTTGGACGCGATACCGCGAGGTAGCCTTAGGCCTGCGGAGCGGAAGGGTGCGAGGAGGGCCACGGCGCTGGCCGCCTTTGTGGTGGTGGCCGTGATCGTCTCTGGAGCGCTCCTCCTCTTCATGGGCACCGGGGCGGACCAGCCAGCGGCTGGCACCCCGGGGGCGTCCTCCGGCATCGGTGCTGATCCAGAGTTCCCGCATCCGGTGACTGGGATGCTGACTGACGGATTGGCCAATCCCTTGCCTTACACAAGCGTAACCATCACGAACGTGAGGCTTGGGGTGTCCAACGAGACGATGTCCGAGGAGGACGGAAGATACTCTTTCGACCTCGCGAACATGGACGGCACGTACGAGCTCGGCGACGAGATATTCGTCGAGGCCGTGAACGAGTCGCTCCAGATCGCAGGGTCGGGCACGGTCTACGTCACCGAAAACTACTACGACATCCTCGACATAACTCTGGATACGGCGATTCCGGAGTTCTCGACGGTGATGGTGCCCGTCGCAGGCATCCTGGTGCTCTTCGCGTTCGCGCGCATCCGGCGCAGGAAGAAGTCGGAGGCGTGAGACTGCTGAAGGCGCAACTCAAACCCCTTAAACCTATTTCCTTAAATCCATTTCAGAGCGAATGACAAGAGAGGAGGAACAAGGACATGTATAGGAAGAAGAGCATCGTGGCGATGCTGATGTGCGGCGTTTTCATGCTGGTTGCAGCGGCGCCGCTGGTATCGTCCGGTGACGGAGAAGTACACACGATATTTAAGGACGAGAACGGGCCGCCATCGACCTGTGCTCTGACGTGGTACATCACGCCCGACGGAGCTGGCACCTGGTACGGGCATGTGATCAACTACGGCATGAGATGGCTGATCATCGACGTTGAGGACACGGACACCAGTGAGATGCTGATCGACCGTGAGATGTACAGGTACGCCGTGTACACCAACACGTTCGACACGGACTCGGTATACATGGAAGCCGGGCACACGTACAGGATAACGGGAACGCCGAACGGACCGTTGAACACATACTGCACGGTCGAGGACGTCTTCGTGCCTGATGTGGTGCTTGAGCCACCTGTCGCTTTGATGTCCGTGACAGCAGTGAACTACCTGGAGGTTTCCGTGGACGGATCCGCCTCGTACGACAATGACGGCACGATAGTGTCCTATGAGTGGGACTTCGGCGACGGTGCGATCGAGTCCGGAATGACCGCGACGCACACCTATGCTGCGGACGGGACATATCCGATCACGCTGACGGTGACGGACAACGACGCCCTCACTGGGACGACGAGCGAGCCTGTGACGGTCGAGCACGAGATGATACCGCCGGTGGCGGACTTCACCTTCGAAGTCGATGGTCTGATGGTGTCGGTCGTGTCCACCTCGGACGACCCTGACGGCACGATAGTGTCGTGGGACTGGGACTGGGGCGACGGTTCAGTAGGAACTGGCGAGACTGCGACGCACACGTACGAGCCACCACTCGGCGGAGCAGGTGAGACAGTATCGAGCCCCGCACTGG
>JBFEPA010000038.1:0-10687 GCA_041550275.1 Thermoplasmata archaeon
CATTTGAAGACGTATCGTGCGCCTGGCTCGGGAATGTGGTTTGCGATGCAGAAGAAAGTTCTCGTCAAGATGAAGAAGGACCACACAGAACTGAGCTTGCGCGAGGTCCTGGAGAAGATACAGGAACTCCAGGCCCAGCATCCCGATGAGGATGTCTTCTTCGACGGCGACGAGTACGCGATATGTGTGCGCCCAAGGAAGGCGTCACCATAGCGCAGAGATGCCGTCATGATCCTGATTCCGACACGAGGTGATTCTCAGCTATGCCCGGGAGAGTGACAATAGGCCTCTACAACTCGTACGACCCTGTGAAGTTCCACGAGGCACACAGAAGGGCAATCGCCCGCGCCGGTCCCGTTGCGTTGGCCTTCGACTGCAACCTCGCGACGTTTGGTTTTCCGTTCGACAAGGACCTCTCGACCCCAGCCGAGGTGTCGCGCTGGGTCGCGTCCACGACGAGCATCGGCGAGAGGGGGAAGTACTTCATCGAGTTGGCCGATAAAGGGCGGTATTCTATGTTTGACTTCCCGAAGAAAGGCTTCCCACCGCAGCTGGGAACGCCGGTCGTAACCACCCGCAAGCCCAACCCTGCCAAGGCAGTCACTGCGGACGATCTGAGGGATACGCTGGATTCTGGCCAGTCCATACTCCTGGTGTTCGGCCTCGGTCCGCATGGTCTGCCTAAGGACATATTCTACATGGGCAAGCAGCACCTAGACATAACGGAGCAGGGGCTGTCGCTTGAGACGTGCACTGCAATGGGTGCGGTGATCGGCTCGGTGCTCGGCAGATGATTCCTGCTTCAGTAGCGGTCGTATACTAGCGATAATGACGGCACCGTCACACGACTGCCTCTCACCGCATGCCCTACGACCTTCGCGCCGCCTCCGAGAGCCTTCACAACACCATCCGCGTCCGAGTCGTCCACGACGACGGAGAAACCCATGCCCATGTTGAATGTCTGATACATCTCCTTGTCTGAGATTCCTCCGAGATCCTGCAACACCCCGAAGACGGCATTTGGCCGCATCGGGTCGTCTATCTCGAACCCGGATCCCTTCCTTAGACGGAGAAGGTTCCTCAGCCCTCCTCCCGTGATGTTCGCCATGCCGCGGATCTCGAATTCGTCGAGCACGCCTAGCACTTTCTTGACATAGATCTCAGTCGGCTCCAGCAACTCTGCCCCTATCGATCTGCGCAGCCCCTTCACCCTGCTCTTCATCGTGAGGTCGTTGGCGTCGACGACCTTTCGTGCGAGCGTCAAGCCGTTCGAGTGCACGCCTGTGCTGGGAAGTCCTACGAGCGCGTCACCTGGTTGTATGTCCTTGCCGGTTATGAGCCGCTTCCTGTCTACCATCCCGAGGCATGTTCCTGCGAGGTCGAACCCTTTGACTATCTCAGGCAGAACAGCGATCTCGCCTCCGACTATGGTTATGTTTGCCATACGGGCACCGGCCTCAAGGCCGGCTCCGATCTGCGCCGTCACCTTGGGAACCGGCTTGTCGATAGCGATGTAGTCGACAAACGCCACTGGCTCCGCACCGACGCATATCGTGTCGTTGACGTTCATGGCGATGCAGTCGATGCCGATGGTGTCCCATTTTCGCATCTCATCTGCGACCATAAGCTTGGTGCCCACACCGTCTGTGCACAGCGTCAGCACGATGTCGCCAAAATCGATTAGTCCGGCGAAGTGCCCATCGAGCTTCAGGGGCTTTCCGGCTCCTTTCCTTCGGAATGCCAGCTCGCCCACGAGAGCGGCTATGCTGTCAGCCTTTCTGTCTATGTCGACTCCCGCTTTGGCGTAGGTCATCCGCTTTGGCAAGCACCATCACCTCAGACGCGGCTGGTCGATGGATTAGACAGTCCTTAACCTTTTACGTGCACGCATCGAGGCGAAACAAGTATATCTGTGTGGGCGCGCATGCGCTCATAGTGACGAAGAGCTGGCGTTCAGCAAGGCGCAAGGACCACTACTACCGCAAGGCCAAGATGGAGAACTACAGGAGCCGAGCAGCCTACAAGCTCAAGCAGCTCGACTTCAAGTTCGATATCATAAGCCCCGGGTCCACGGTAGTGGACCTGGGCGCCTCTCCTGGAGGATGGTCCCAGATTGCGCTGGAGCAGGTGGGAGAGGAAGGTAAGGTCGTTGCCCTCGACATAGACCGATTCCTGAAGATAGAAGGCGTAACGTTCATCAGAGGGGACATCAGGAAGGACGAGACCTTGGAGAAGCTGTTGGAGGAACTACCGGAGGGGGCAGACGTGGTGATATCCGATATGTCCCCGAACATCAGCGGCAACTACTCCTACGACCACGCCCTCTCAATCGATCTCTGCGAGAATGCCTTGAAGTTCGCCTCGAAGGTCTTGAAGCAGGACGGCAACTTCGTCGTGAAGATGTTCTTCGGCGACATGAGCAAAGGATTCGTTTCGTTGGTGAGGCGCAACTTCCACGAGGTGCACGTGACCCACCCAGAAGCCAGCCGCCCTACTAGTTCCGAAGTCTATGTGATAGGGCTGGGTTTCAGGCGAGATCGTCAGTCCCAGAAACGCTTCGTTCTCGCGTAGCTGACTTCTGCCTCGAGTATGTCCTTGAGGAACTCGTACTCCTCGATATGGTATCTCGCAAGTATGCGCGCAGCGGTGTCTGGCCCTATACCCCTTCCGACCAGCGCCATCGTCGCCTTTCGCCCGTGCGCCATGACAAGGTTCGCGTTCTTGTACACCTTCTTAAGCACCTTCATCTCGTCCTCGCTCGCTGCGCCCCTCTTCAGTACGGCGAGTTCCTGTTTGGCGTATGGGCGTATCGCGGCAATGACGACCCCTCCGCACTTGGTGCATGTGATGCGCTCCGGGAGGCTGCCAACGGTTCCTCTGCGGTGAGTCCTGCAGTTCATGCAGACCATTACGATGTCCTCGGACATCAGCCTGTTCTTGAGCGCCGATAGAATGGTCCTATCTGCCCTCCGTGGCTGCATCAGCTCCTGCCGCTTTCCTATCGCCTGGTCTCCGATGGGGGACAGCGGCCCCGTCTTGATCTCGATAGCCCCCTCCTGCATGCGCCGCAGGACGACCGCGGTCATCTCGACATCCATGTTCTCCCACAGAGTCTTCGAGATGGCTTCCTCGAAGATGGGCGTGTGCTCGAACACATCCATCAACTTCGAGATGTTGAGCATCTTGTAGTCCGCGTCCTTTCGCACTGCGCCGAACTTCTTGGCGACATGGATGAACTGCCAGCGAAGGTATGAGGAGTTGCGCAGGACGATCCTCATGAGCTGCGCCAATGTCTCAGGGTCGGTCTCCATCAACACCTTCAGAACATCGTTCGCCCACAGCCCCCTCGGAGTCTCAAGGACTATGTGATAGGGCTCCGTCTGAACGCCGATGCTTTCGCCGAACCGTGCTGTCAGGAGTGATGTCAACAGCTTCGACAGAGTGTCGTTCACCTTCGATCCGAAGCAGCAGTTCACCACTATGACACCGTCGCCCTGTTCTATGGTCACCAGCTTGTCCGTCGGCAGCGGCAGTTCTCCCTGAGAGTCGACCCAGCGGATGACCTCCTCCTTCGCGTGGCTGTCGGCAAGGTACATGTCCAGCGTCTTGAGGCGCCGCATCGCCCCAACCTCCTGGGCAACCTCGAACGGCACAGGTATCTCCTCTCCCACCCACGAAGGCGTCGCCCCTATCTCCGTCACCTCCTCCACGAGAACCTCGTCCTCCTCCACCTCCACGACACGCCAGGTTCTGCCACGCGCCACAAAGGTGGCATATGGTTCGGCATAGGATGCGACGAAACTCTCGTCCAGAGTGCCGATGATGCCGCGAGAGGACACCTCACGAATCATGTAGGTCCTCTCGTCGGGTATCATCGAGATGTTGTCGTAGAAATACCGCCTGCCAGTTGTCTTGCGCCTTATGGAATCGTCATCGTTCCATATCATGTGCAGTTCGGACAACAGCCTGAGAACGTCGTCGAAGTCCGCTCTCTTCAGCCTTCTGAACGGATATGCCCTCGTGACAGTTCCAAAGGCCCAGTCTTTGTCGATCCTGTGCTGGGCCAATGTCATCGCGACGAGCTGATTAGCCAACACTCCGAGCGGGTTGTCGCGGACGGCGAACTTCTCGAGCTCCTCGATCATCGCCCTGCGTGATATGACGAGGCTCTCGGCCGTCTCCATGGGCGCAGTGTTGACAATGGCGCCGTAGGAGATGGCATCGTGCCTGTGTCCAGATCGCCCTACCCTCTGTATCAGCCGTGTAACCTGCCGCGGCGAGTTGAACTGTATGGTGAAGTCCGCCGAGCCGACGTCGATTCCGAGCTCCAGGGACGATGTGCATATCAGCGCCTTCAGCTGCTGCGCTTTGAAATCGTCCTCCATCTGAACCCTGATGGTTTTCGACAGCGACCCGTGGTGCACTCCCACTGGGAACGAGTCGTCCCAGAGGTGGTACCTCACACCCAGCGCCTCCGCAGAGTCGCGCGTGTTGACGAAGAATAGGGTCGACTGATGTGATTCCACGAGGTCCTTGCATCTCCTCATGCACGCTAGATGCTTCGTGTCAGTCTGCAGCTGGTTAGCAAGCTTCTTGTCTTCCGTTTCCTCCGGGGGGCTTTCGACATTTATCCTCATGTCTTTGACGGCGGACACCCTGAGAGTCTTCACTTCTCGACCGCCGCCACCGAGGTATCCAGATATCTCCCCGATAGAGCCGACGGTTGCAGACAGTCCCACTCTCTGATACTCGCCCGCAATCTCGACGAGCCTTTCGAGCGCTACCGAGAGCTGCGCTCCGCGCTCATCCACCGCTAGCTCGTGTATCTCGTCGATGACGACATGCCTCACCTGCGATAGGTGCTTCCGCAGATTCTTCCCGGTGAACATGATCTGCAGCGTCTCCGGCGTCGTTATGATTATGTCCGGAGGGTTCTTCGACTGCGCCGTCCGTTCAGCCTGAGTCGTGTCACCGTGTCGGACTGCGACCCTGAGGTCCAGTGCGCCACAGAACTCCCTGAGCCTGATGAGCAGGTCCCTGTTGAGAGCCCTCAGTGGCGTAACGTAGACGCACCTTATGCCTCCGGCACTGCCTTCCCCCAGACGCTGGAGTATGGGCAGCATTGCCGCCTCGGTCTTCCCTATGCCGGTGGGTGCAACGAGCAACACATGTTCCCCGGATAGGATTGCGGGAATTGCTAAGCGCTGTGGGTCTGTGGGCTCGGAGATGCCTCTTTCGAGCAGGCAATTTCTCAGTCGGGGATCCAAGCCGTCGAACTCGTTCATCACATCACATTGCAGAAAAGGAACCATATTAATCCTTTGGGTTCGGGTGAGCGTCCAGCGGAAATGGGATAGGCCACAGGCGGCGCACAGCCGTTAACAACGCTTAAATAGAGTAAGCGAGTAATCGGTGCCATACTCGATTCGGTCAGTAGGGCCGTCGCTTTACCAACAACTCGACGGCCATGAAATCGAGTGCAAATGGGGGAGAAGTATGAGGAAGAGATTGATATCTGTATCACTCGTAGGTCTCTTGCTCGCCTCGGCCTTCGCGACGTTTAGCTAGTCAGTGCTTGCGAAGGGCGGACCGCCAGGCGGCATGGCCAACGGGGGTGGAGAGCCCGAGACCTGGACCGTGATGGTCTATATGGCTGGCGACAACAACCTTGAGTTCGAAACAGTGGGCGATCTGGCCGAGATGGAAGCGGCTGGCGGGTCCACTGACGATGTGAACATAATTGCCTTGGTCGATACACTCTCGATAACGAACGGCACGCACCTTCTGCACGTGACGGACGAGGCCAAGATCGACGTTAGCACGGGCGAGGTGAACTGCGACTGCGAGGAGATACTCGGAGTCGAATGCGCGGACGAGGAGCTCAACATGGGCGATCCCGCGACGCTGCAGAAGTTCATCGAGGATGCAGTCGCATATGCCCCAGCTGACAGGTACTTCCTGATCCTCTGGGACCACGGCTCTGGGCTGTGGGGCGCCTGCTGGGATGAGAGCTCGATCAGGGAGATCGATGGCCGGATTGACAGGCTGACGATGGATGAGATCGGCAACGCCATAAGCGCCGCTGAGGACAACGCTGGCATACACCTCGATGTGATCGCCTTCGACGCGTGTCTGATGGCGATGATAGAGGTTGCGTATGAGATCAAGGACCTGGCAGACTACCTTGTAGCCTCGGTCACTGGCATACCGTTCGGCGGATGGGCGTACGTGCCGTTCATCGAGAACCTCACGAGGGACCCAGGAATGCCGATGGATGAGCTGTTCAACCACATCGTCGAGGGATACGTCGAGGAGTACTCATGGTGCGTCGGCGTAGGACTCGGAGGCTGGATAGGCGTCGGCCTGTCCGTTATCGACCTCGGTGCCATCGACGCGTTGGCGGAAGCCGTGGACGACCTCTCGTACGAGCTCAGCGAGGGCCTGCAATCTGGCGAGATGTCGAGAGGCGAAATCGCGGCGGCCTTCAAGGCGAGCACACCAGGGCTGCAGATGTACGGCGAGCAGTGCGCCTTCCCGGACCTGGCGATGGCTGCTTCGAGGCTTGCTGAGACGTATGATAGCATCGCGGCCGAGGCGAACGCGGTGGTCGAAGCCGTCGAGGCGGCGGTCCTGATATGCGACTGGGTGAGTCAGGACGACGTCGAGGTGTTCTCCACGACAGGCCTGACAATATACCTGCCGACGTCGTATCTGTACACATACATCGACTACTCGTATTGGACCGAGGAGCAGGCTGCTGAGGCGGGCGAGTACATCTACTTCGGCCTCGACTTCGTCATAGACACGAACTGGGATGAGTTCGTGCTGGACGACTTCTGCATAGCCTACGTCGCGGAGTAGACGAGCAGCAGGTGTGACCTGGAGAAGGGTCAAACCCGAATATGGGTTTGGGGGAGCTGCCCCCAAACCATTTTATGATTTTTCAGCCCTCGCAGCGGTGCGTATGTGCTGATGCAACACGGATAACCTCGGACCTTTCCTGAGATTGCTTTTTAGACTCGACCGCGATTCGCTATCGGATAAGATGGCTAAAATCGAGGCCGTTAGAGGGCGCGAGATCATCGATTCGAGGGGCAATCCCACAGTCGAGGTCGACATAACGCTGGATGACGGATGCGTCGGTCGCGCGGCGGTGCCATCGGGCGCATCGACTGGGACGAGAGAAGCGTTGGAACTCAGGGACGGCGACACTAAGCGGTTCATTGGGAAGGGTGTCATGACCGCCATCCGAAACGTGAACGATATCATCGGTCCCAGATTAGCTGGACGCGACCCCACACAACAGCGAGAAGTCGACACGCTCATGCTCGAGCTGGACGGCACTGAAAACAAGTCGACACTCGGCGCGAACGCAATACTGGGCGTGTCGCTCGCTCTGGCACACGCTGCCGCAATGAGCACGAAACAACCACTGTACAGATATCTCGGCGGATCCAGCGCAGACACGTTGCCAGTTCCAATGATGAACATACTCAATGGCGGAGCTCACGCAGACAACAACCTGGATTTCCAGGAGTTCATGTTCATACCTTTGGCCGATACCTTCAGCGAATCTCTCCGGATGAGCGTCGAAGTCTTTCACACACTGAAATCCAACCTCAAGTCCCACGGACTTGGCACGTCGGTCGGTGACGAGGGGGGGTTCGCTCCCAAGCTCGAATCTCATGCTCAGGCACTCGAGCTGATCCAGTCCTCAGCGGAGCAGAGGGGGTTGAGCCCGAGAAATGATTTCCTTCTCGCAATCGACGCCGCTGCGAGCGAGTTCTATAGAGATTCTAGCTACGAACTCCTCAAGAGCGGCGGCGCAAGCCTGACAAGCGGACAGATGATAGATCTATATTCGGATATGTGCAAAAGCTACCCGATAATCTCAATCGAGGATCCACTGTCGGAATCAGACTGGGATGGGTGGACGGCACTGACGGAAAGGCTTGGGTCAACCGTGCAGATCGTCGGCGACGACATATTCGTGACTAACAAAGCCATACTCGAGGAAGGCATTCGAAGGAAGGCAGCGAACGCCATCCTCATCAAGGTGAATCAGATAGGTTCGTTGACTGAGACATTGGATACGGTCTCCTATGCCCGCGCGTCTGGGTACGGGTGCGTCGTGTCGCATCGTTCAGGCGAGACGGAGGACACGACTATCGGCGACATTAGCGTGGCGACCGGTGCTGGCCAGATCAAGACCGGTGCGCCATCTAGGGGCGAGAGGACCGCGAAGTACAACCGTCTGATAAGGATCGAGGAGGAGCTCGGTGGGAGGGCCAGATATCCGGGAAGGGAGGCCTTCAGCGTCTGAGCGACCATGAGTGGCATCCCAGGGCCAGTCGACCGTTTCTAAGATGAAGAACTGGTCATTTGACCAGTATGCAAGTCATGTATCAGACGCAATCGCGTCAAACAGTCTAAAATCGAACACAATGGTGAATAAGCCCCGACGTGATTCTCATTCAGCAGGAGCCGGACGGGCAGAGGCGCGTTAATCCAGGGCTCGTCAATCAGAGTTAGGACATGGGGGAAATGGCTGCGATTTCGCAATCGCCATCACCTCGTGCCGCAACATGGAAAGACGCGCCCACAGACTCGTCCATTCGTCTAAGGATATTTCAGTAGGTGATATCGATGAATACGCGATATAATGAAACGGCACTGTGGCCGCTCCCGTTGGACGATATCTACGCCATGGCGGAGGTGCCCACGGTCGAGAAGAAGAGGCTGGGTGATGTACGGCTGGTCGATACGACCTGTAGGGACGGCGAGCAGATGCCAGGCATCTCGTTCAACATGGAAGAGAAGTTGGAGATCGCTCGCATGTTGAACGACATGGGTGTGGAGCAGCTCGAGACGTTCGCAACTTACAACGAGAGCGATAGGAGATGTGCGAGGTTGCTGGCGGAGAACTGTCGAGACATCTCCATAATGGGATGGAACCGTATGGTCAAGAAGGATGTCGAGGACTCCCTCGCTAGCGACATCGACGCGGTCTCCGTGTCCACCGACACTTCCGATTTGGCTCTTCAGCAGAAGCTCAAGATCACGAGAGAGAAACAGATCGAGAAGCTCATCGAGTGCGTGGAGTTTGCCAAGTCTCACGGCCTGTACGTGTGTTTCAATGCTGGCGATGCGACAAGGAGTGATGTAGACTACCTCGTAGAATTTGCCCAGGCAGGAAAGGACGCAGGTGCTGACAGGTTCAGGATATGCGACACCGTTGGTGTGCTTACTCCGTCCGCGTCGACGACGCTCATCGACACGGTAATGTCCAACGTCAACATCGATGTCGAGTTCCACGCACACAACGATTTCGGACTGGCTGTCGCCAACGCCCTTGCTGCATGCGAGGCAGCTGCGCCATTCGAGGACAGAGCTCTCTGGGTGTCGACCACCATCAATGGCTTAGGAGAGAGGGCGGGCAATGTGCCGCTGGAGGTGTTCGTGATGAACTTGAACACCCACTATGGCATCGACAAGTATGAGACGCGGAAGCTACTCGCTCTTTCGAAGCTGGTTGAGAAGGCGTCTGGCCAGGCAATCCCGCTCAACTATCCAGTTGTCGGCGGCAACGTCTTCACCCACAAATCTGGAATCCACGTCGATGGCGTGTTGAAGAATCCGAAGTTGTACGAGGCTATCGATCCTGAGAAGATTGGTGCGGTCAGGAAGATCGCGCTTGGGAAACACTCCGGTAAGGCAGCAATCAAGCACAAGTTGGACCAATTGGGACTGGTGGCGAATGCGGACATGATCGAGGTTCTTAGGCTCGAGATCAACCGTATAGCCGAAAACCGCAAATCCGACCTCTCCGATGATGACTTCATGACTCTGTACGACAGGGTGATTCTCCCATCCAAGGGCGGCGAGGACGCCGCCGTACGCACGGCCGGCCCACTCAGTGATGTGAGTTCGCAGAGTCACTGAGGAGGCCAGTTGATGGGCAAGACGATAGTCGAGAAGACACTATCATCTCATTCGGAACGCGACTGCCGAGCCGGGGATATAGTCGTGGCATCCGTAGATTACTGCATGGCCCAGGATGGGACCAGCAAACTCATGATTGGCGAGCTTGACGCGCTCGGCTTCGAGTCCCCCAGGACGAGGAACGGCATGGCAGTGGTGCTCGACCACAGCTCACCGAGCCCATCTGTGGATGTGTCAAAGATACACGCCGAGATACGACGATTCGCCGGAAGCCATGGCGTCGCACTCCATGACGTCGGCGCTGGTGTCTGCCATCAGCTCGTGCCGGAGTCGGGGGCGATCCTTCCAGGAGACCTCGTTGTCGGCGCCGACTCGCACACTTGCACCTATGGAGCTCTCAACATATGCTCGACAGGGATGGGTTCGGCCGACGTTGCGGCTGCTGCTCATACGGGCAAGCTATGGTTCAGGGTGCCGGAGACTCATAGGGTCCAGGTTGCTGGTATGCTCGGTGAAGCCATCGGCGCCAAAGACCTGATACTGACCCTGATTGGTAATGTCGGTGCTGACGGCGCCACTTACAAGTCCGTGGAGTTCCTCGGAAATGCCATCACATCGATGGGCATGGACGGCAGGATGACGGTGGCGAATATGGTGGTAGAAATGGGCGCCAAGTTCGGGCTCTTCCCGTTCGATGAAGTAACGGCTGCTTGGTACAGGTCAATAGGCGTTGCCGTGGACAAAG
>JBFEPA010000039.1:0-10624 GCA_041550275.1 Thermoplasmata archaeon
CGGTGAGAGCGCGCCACTGGTGTCTCTGGCTGCTGGAGTCATACTGCTTCTTGAGAAGCCTCATCAGCTGGTCTATGCCGAGGACCTCCATTTGACACCTCCTCCGGAATCGCCTGTGCCGCTCAGTTTACGCAGGGGCAGGGCATACACCTGCGACACTCATCTGTAGCTCTCGCCAGTAATCCTCTCGAACATGTCTATGTACAGTTCGGATATCTCGTCAATCTTGTCGGCGGGCAGCGCAGGCATCTTGGGCTCAGCCTTGCTCTTCTTCCGTGCCTCCGAAAGCTTGTCGTAGTACCCGATGTTGCGATAGTATTGCCGGACGTTCTCCTTGCTAAGCTCCACGAACTCGCCCTTGGAGTAGCTGTCCCAGTCCCACCATCGGTCCTCATCCGAGGTGCCGAAAGTGTCCACGATCATGAGCTCACGGTCCTCGTCGAACGCGTACTCCTTCTTGCCGTCGACGTGGATGAGGTCGCGCTTCTCCACCTCCTCTCCGATACGCTCGTCCATGCGCAGGGTGGCCTCGACTATCTCGTCGTACTCCGCCTGGCTCAGCTTGGCGATCTTCATTGCCTCCGTCTTCGTCAGCAGGCGGTCGACCTTCTCGAGTTTCGTCGTGAATTCGATGAACGGTGCGGGCAACTTGTCGCCATACTTCACTTCCCTGCCGGACTTGAAGCCGAGCTTCGACGGTTTCAGAGTGCCCTCCTTCATTCTGTCCCAAAGGGAGCCGGCGACGTAGTGTCGGCATATCACTTCAAGGGGTATCAGATAGTCCGTTGTCTTCTTGTTGATCTTGGAGTACTCGAGAACATCCACCTTCTGAACTCGCATCCTGTTCGGCGGGATGAGTTCCTTGAAGTGGGTCTTGATGCCGAAGGAACGGCCGACTTGGAACCAGAATGCGCTTGACCTGCACAGCGTCTCACCCTTGTTCGGTATGAGAGATGGGATGATCTTGTCAAACACAGATATCTTGTCTGAGAAGACGAATTCGAGAGTGTGTCCGTCCACTCTGTAGACGTCCTTGACCTTTCCCTGGCGTATGAGTTTCATGTGACCAGGTGCGTTGTAAGCGATAGCTATTCTTAATGGTTTGGGTGTCGCGCCGGACACTGACTGAACATCGTTTCCCTGGACGCCGGTTACGCAATCATCTGTGGCAAAAAGCATTAAGGCTCACGTGATGCGTAACGCAGAGCGAGGTAGTCTGACTTGACAGGCTTGTTTGACCACCATTTCTCCGCCCGCGCGAAGGCGATGAAGGCGTCGGATGTCCGAGAGCTGCTCAAGCTCCTGCAGGCCCCCGACATGATATCGTTCGCCGGGGGGCTGCCCAATCCGGAGACCTTCCCAGCGGACATCATACGTGAGATAGCCAACGACATCCTGAAGGATGGGGCTAACAGAGCGCTGCAGTACGGCATCACCGAAGGTTATCTGCCGCTCAGAGAGGCCGTCGCGGAGCGCATGCGCAAGAAGGGGATCGATGTCACGACGGAGAACGTTGGAATCGTCAGCGGATCCCAACAGGTGATAGACCTGATGGGCAAGGTATTCATCGACCCTGAAGACCCTCTCGTCGTATCGGCGCCTACGTACCTCACAGCATTGACGGGGTTTGCAGTGTACAACGCCCGATTCGAAACCGTGCCCATCGACGAGCACAACATGAGGATGGACCTCTTCGAGGATAAGCTGAAGGAGTTGGACAAGGACTCGAGGCGGCCTAAGCTGATATACGCCCTTCCCAACTTCCAGAATCCAGCGGGCGTCACGATGCCTGAGCGCAGCAGGAGGAAGCTCGTTGACCTTGCAGCCGAGCATGACCTTATCATACTGGAGGACGACCCCTATGGCGAGCTGCGGTACAGAGGGGACGATGTCCGACCCATCAAGAGCTTCGACGACGAGGGAAGAGTCGTGTACATGAGCACTTTCTCGAAGATACTCGCACCAGGACTGCGGGTTGGTTGGATGCTCGCTCACCCTGACATCCTAAGGAAACTCATAATCGCGAAGCAGTCGAACGACGTTTGCACGAACGTACTGGGACAGGTCATCTCGTATGAGTACATCGCCCGGGGCCATATTGATCCACAGATAGGGAAGATACGGGCCATGTACGGCAGGAAGATGGACCTGATGCTGGACGGCATGAAGCGCTTCATGCCTGAAGGCATCGAATGGGTCCCTCCAGAGGGCGGCATGTTCCTCTGGGCGACGCTCCCCGAAGGGCTCTCCTCAGGCGATCTGCTTGAAAAGGCTGTCAAGAAAGGCGTCGCCTTCGTCTCCGGAAGGGCATTCTTCCCCGACCCGGCGGACGGGATGGGCGCGATGAGGCTGAACTTCACACACCCGTCGGATGAGCTTATCGAAGAGGGTTTGAGACGCCTCGGTGCCGTGGTGAAAGAGGAGGCGAACGCGCTCTGATATGGCTGTGTTGAGTACCCCTATGCGCGTAATCACTCAGAATATCTCCGCACCGGCGTGGACGACTATCCCCTTATCCGTGATAGAGTATGGCTTCACCCTTCGCGAATGCGCCGTACGTCTCATCTTCAGGACGCGGACAGTCAGCTGCACCTCGCCGGATTCCCTGTTCTCGTCCGACTGAAGGAGAAGGACGCCGTCCGCAGTGTACTCTGCCAGGCCGTCCCTTGAGGAGCGGGGGTTCTCGTCCTTCACCTCCGCCGTTAATATCGAGGTGGCGCCAGTCGTTCGCAGAAGTTGTGTCAGGTTGAACAGGTTGGACCTACGGTTGGAGTCGTCGGAGAACATCATGTTCAGCAAGGAAACGGAATCGATCACCACTCTTCTGGCGCCGAATGACTTCACGAATTTCGGGAGTTCGCTGCGAATCCTCGTGACGGTCGTCTTCGCATCTGAGGGCTCCAGCTTGAACAGCCCGAGCTTCTTCTCATCGACTGGCTTCGAGAGGTCACAGCCGAAAGACGACGCGTTCTTCAAGACAGAGTCTTTGTCCTCCTCCAGCGAGATGAAGATGCAGTGCTCCCCTTGGCTGAGACCCTCCATCAGGAACTGCAGGCCGAGCGTCGTCTTCCCGGTGCCGAACGAACCCATCACGACCACCATGTGTCCGTCCGGGAATCCTCCCTGCAGCATCTCGTCAAGCCCTGGTACACCCGTCCTAACCCTAGTCAAAGCCATACTTTGTTCACCCCACACGCTCCGTATTGATGACCACAAACCCGCTCTGCGATGTTATGAGCGTGGCGAATCGTGCTATCCTCTCCTGGTCGAGATGCGGCAGGACGCTCATGAATTTCTCAACGTATAGGTATCTCTGCCTCTTCGACGTGTGATGGAATTTCGCCCACTCAAATCTGAGGACTCCATCGACGCTGTCGATGATCATCTGCTGGCGCCTCTTGTCAAGTATCTCGTCTGTCAGGAGAACGTAGAAGACGGACTCCCACTTCTTCGCCATCCTTTGGATGCCCTTCAGAAGCGAGACGACGTCTTCGAACTTCACCGTGTCGGACACCACAAGGTCTGTGAGTGAGTCGATCACCACGAGGCTTCTGGGGGCGTTGGCATCAAGGAATGTCACGAGCGATTCGAGCACGCCCTCATCCCTTTCCCCAGAGAACAGCTCTGACCCATCTGAGCCGACCCAGCTCGTCGGGACCACTGTACGCATGAAGTAGCCCTTCGAGAAATCCTTGAACACGAGGTTAGACTCCAGCGACTCGTGGAAGTCCTTGGTGAAGGAGAGCCTCACCTCTCTCAATATGTCCTCCCTTGACCTCGAGAACGTCACATACGACATCTGGTCGGGCAACACGCCGTCCTTGCCCGCATGCCCCATTATGAATCCCCTCGTCTCCGGGAACTCCTTGACAAGGCCGATCTTCGCCGCTGATGTGAGGGCGAACTCGAGGCCTCCTCCGCCAACGTCGCCAAGGAGCAGAATCACTGATCCGAGCGGCACGCCGCCGCCGATTATCGAGTCGAAGTCAGCGACACCAGTGGGTGTCCTTGCTACATCCCCTTCTGACATGAGTGCGGCTCAGCACATGTAGTTCAGGAATAATGAAACTTTGGGGCTCGAACCGCCAATGACCAGCGTTGCGCGTCACTCGTCGAGGAATGAATCGAGGAGATGGAGTGCTGCCTCGACCGCCTTCTCTTTGACCGAAGTGCGGTCGCCTTCGAAAATCTTTCTTACACAATCCGTCCGCTCCGACGAGCAGACCGCAACATACACGAGGCCCACGGGCTTCGTCGGTGTAGATCCTGACGGCCCCGCAATTCCCGTTATACCTACGCCGTAATCCGCTCCGAACAGCCTCATGGCGCCCTGGGCCATCATCCTCGCGACCTTGTCGCTCACCGCACCTTCATCGCGGATAGCATAAACGTCGACGCCTAGGATGTCGATCTTGGCGTCGTTGCTATACGATACGACTCCTCCGAGGAAGTAGTCGCTGCTCCCAGAGATATTCGTCAGCGCATCACCGAGCCTGCCACCGGTGCACGACTCAGCTACGGCGACCGTCCTTCCGGAGTCGCGCAGCTTCGCCCCGACGCTACTTGCTGACACGGCGCCTCCTTGTCACGGACCCTTGTGACCCGCTGCCATCTGCAGCCTTCAGCCTTTCTCCGAGGTCCAGTTCGTCCGCGATGGACGACACAGGAACGGGTACCAAGTGCCTCCACTTGCCCCCTTCAACAATCCTTCTGCGGATCTCCGAGCCGCTGTACAACTTGGAGTTGTACGCTTTCGTCCTTCTCACATCGTAGCCTACCTGCGAGAACAGCGACCTTGTGATAGGGCTGTTGGAGTAGACGACGTCGAACGGGGGTACGTACGACTCGATATGGTTCACCCATATCGAGTACCGGTTGACGTCCCTAACGGGAACTATGAGTACGCGGCCGATGTCCTTTCGCGGAATCGACGATAGAATCATTTGGTATCTCTCGCTCGCGGTCAGAGGGTTCCTGAGAGTATGGGACTCTTCGGCACTGCCGATCACAATTATGACTTCGTCGCATTTCGACAGGACCTCTTTCACCGCTTGTAGATGGCCCTTGTGGAATGGCTGGAATCTCCCCACGATCAACGCGCGCATGGCCGCATCACGGCTCCCAGGGACTAGTTCGCGACTGGCCTCTCAGCGCCAGGTGCGCTTCCGGAAGAAGTCTTTGTCGCGACAGACACGCGCCTGCTGGTTGCGACCAGAGCCGCCAGTTTCTTCAACAGTCCCTCCTTCTTCGACCCTACCAGTGCGTGAGCAAGGACATCGTTCAGGGTTCTGACGGGTATGACCTCTATGATACCGAGATACCGGTCCTCCAAGACCACATCCTTCATGTTCTGCTCGGGTATGAGGACCTTCTTGATACCCATCTCAGCAGCGGCCTCTATCTTGGCGGTCACGCCGCCTACGGGCAGAACCTGTCCCCGCACGCTGAGGCTACCAGTCATCGCGACACCCTGATCCACCTCTATCTCTTCGAATGCCGAGATGACCGATGTCGCCACGGCGATGGATGCGCTGTCGCCCTCTATGCCGTCGTATGTACCTATGAACTGAACGTGGATGTCGTGGCTTGTAATGTCCTCTTCCGTGTACTTCTTTATCAAGGCCGAGACGTTCTGCACCGACTCCTTCGCGATCTCCCCCAGCTTGCCGGTTGCGATTATACGCCCGCTCTCGCGGTTCTGGGATGGGGTGACCTCGGCCACGATCGGCGTGACTATCCCGGAGAATTCCGCCATCGACGAGTCGGCGTTCAAGACGGCAAGGCCGTTGACGATACCCACGACTGAGCCCTCGGTAAGGCACATCTGGTAGTCTTTCCTCCGCTCGACGACACGGTCTGTAACCTGCTGTTCGAGGGACCTCGCGGTCATCTTGGCCTCTGCGACGTGCTTCGCCTCAACCAGGTTCGCACCTCGCTCACGGGCGACATCGCCTGCGACCCTCACGAGACCTCCCAACTCACGGAGTCTTAGGGTGAGCATGCCACGGCGGCCCGACCTGCGCTGCGCCTCGCGTATTATCTCGCTCACAGCCCCCATGGTGAAGTGAGGTATCTTCTTGTCCTTCGACACCTCCTGGGCGACGAACCGCAGCAGCTTCTCCCTGTTGGGGTTCGTATCGGGCATCGTGCTTCTCATGTATATCTCGTACCCGTACCCGCGTATACGCGATCTAAGGGCAGGATGCATGCCGCCGACGGCATCGAGGTTACCTGCGGCGACGAGGATGAAATCGCACGGTACCGGCTCGCTCTTGACCATCGCACCCGAGCTCCTCTCGCTCTGGCCGAGTATACCGAACTCACCCTCCTGAAGGGCAGTCAGCAGACTCTGCTGGCTCTCAATCCTCAGGACGTTTATCTCATCTATGAACAGAACGCCCTTGCTGGCCTTGTGTATTGCCCCGGGCTCCAGCCGCTCATGGGCAGGCGTCTCCAGGCCTCCGCTCTGGAACGGGTCGTGCTTGACATCTCCCAGCAGGGCGCCTGCGTGTGAGCCTGTCGCATCGATGAACGGCGGTGGGTCGTCTGGAGAGTGGGATATCAACAGCTTGGGGACTATCAGGGCCTCTCGCCTCTGCCCAGTCATGTACCGGAATATCATGAATATGAACAACGCGCCGATGATGCCTATCAGCAGCAATGTGTGGTCTCCGGTCTGCAGCCAAAGGACGACTGAGAGTATGAGGAATATGAACACCATGGCGAGTGCCCACTGGTTACGTTCCCTCTTCTTCTGCTCTGCCTCCGCCTTCTGTGCCTGGACTATCTCCCTGCCCTTGCCAGCTGGGACGATCCGGACCTTTGGCTCGTTTGTGTCGTCTGGGTTGTGGTACGCGATTATGTCCTGCATCTCACCCTTTGGCAGGAAGTCCACCATCGACCTCGCTAGCATGGACTTGCCAGTCCCTGGGTCTCCGATCAGGATCACATGCCGTTTCTGCTCTGCGGCCTTCTTGATGACCTTCACGGCTTCCTCCTGGCCGATTACCTGTTCGACGAGCTTCTCAGGGATTTCAATCTCTTCAGTCGATTTGTACTTCTGACCCTTCATCCACTCGTCGATATCGGGCAGGCCCAAGTTGGCCTTAGAATCAACGTCGCCCATCAGTGCACACCAGTACCTGAAGTTCCTATTAAGCTAGTGCTAAATAAGCGTTGCGCCATGAAAATCCGTTAGGTAGGCTGTGCCAGTATGTTCGTATACCCTGCAGAAGACCTTTCATTTCTAGGCAACAAATATTAGCTGTCCGCCCATCTCATGGCCAAAGCGGCTCAGAGGGACCATGACAAAGCTCACCGACCTTGACATCGACAGTCGAATAATCAACCGTCTGGCCGAGGACGGCATAGAGGAGCTCTACCCGCCCCAGGCGGATGCGATCGCCCCCGCGCTATCGGGGAAGAACATGGTGTTATCGATCCCTACGGCCTCGGGGAAGAGCCTCGTAGCGTACCTGGCGATCCTGAACAGCGTGCTGAAGGGCGGGAAGGCGTTATACATCGTCCCGCTCAAGGCGCTGGCGTCAGAGAAGTACGAAGAGCTCAGCAAGTTCGCCGACCTTGGCCTCAAGATAGGCGAATCCACAGGGGACTATGACGACATCGACCCGAAGCTGGGCACGTACGACATCGTCGTCGCGACGTCGGAGAAGGTTGACTCCCTCCTTCGCCATCGGAACAGATGGCTCAAGCAGATAACGGTCGTAGTGGCAGACGAGGTGCATCTAATAAACGACCCCGACAGGGGTCCCACGCTAGAGGTCATCCTCGTCAAGTTCAGGACCTTCAATCCTGACGCGCAGCTGGTGGCATTGTCTGCGACGATACGCAATTGTTCGGAGCTGGCAGAATGGCTGGATGCCGAGCTGGTCATGAGTGAGTGGCGGCCGGTACCGTTGAGGGAAGGCGTCTGCGCTGATGGCGAGATATTCTTCACCGACAACAAACGCAGGAGGCTGCCAGAGGACGTCAGCCCGATACACGCCATCGTCGCCCAGACGCTCGATTCAGGGGGACAGTGCCTCGTCTTCGTCAATACGCGCAGGTCGACGGAGGCACTCGCATTGGAGCTTGGTCCCCTCGTCAAAGGACGGATGGGTGACAAGACGGAAGGCATAAGGGATGAGGTGAAACGACTATCCCGCGATCAGGAGGAACCGACATCGCTTGGCAACAAGCTGTCGAAGAGCCTCCGCAATGGCTGTGGATTCCACCATGCAGGGCTTACGACTGCACAGCGCAGGCTGGTCGAGTCCGCCTTCCGAAGCGGAAGCTTAGGGGTGATCGCCGCCACGCCCACACTGGCCGCAGGCATCAACCTGCCAGCAAGGACTGTGGTTGTGCGGGATGTCAGGCGATACGACTCGAACATCGGCTATGTAGCCGTGCCGGTTCTCGAAGTCAAGCAGATGTGTGGCAGAGCGGGGCGGCCGAGGTACGACCCTTACGGAGAGGCGATACTTATCGCAAGAAGCGAGGAGGAGCGCATGTTCATGCTGGACACGTACCTCCTGGGAGAGAACGAGAGCCTCTACTCGAAGCTCGGCACCGAGCCCGCAATCCGCTCTCACGTCCTTGGCCTAATAGCCACCGGAGACGCAGGCTCGCATGATGATCTCATGGGGTTCTTCGATAGGACCTTCCTCGCCCATCAGACAGATGCCCATCACCTTGAGGAGAACATATCCAAAGTCGTCACATTCCTCAGGGACGAGGGCATGATAGAAGACGGTGACGCCCTGCGGGCCACTGCGTTCGGCAAGAGGGTGAGCGACGTCTACGTCGACCCGCTTTCTGCGGTAATCATCCGGGACGCGGTCCGCGACCGGTCGGCTCTGTCCGACTTCGGCATCATACATGCGGTCTGCGCCGTCCCCGATATGACGTTGATGTACCTGCGAAGGTCCGACTACGAATGGGTTGAAGATTTCATGGAGGAGATGCGCGACGACCTCCTGATCGAGCCTCCCTCAGACCTCGCCAGATACGAGTTCTTCCTGTCCGAGATCAAGACCGCGAAGCTGATACACGACTGGATCTCAGAGGTGAGCGAGAACGCGATCGAGAAGGCGTATGGCGTCGGGCCAGGAGATATACGCAACAAGGTCGAGCTGGCAGAGTGGCTGACACATGCTATGGGCAGGCTGGCGGGGCTGGTGAACAACGACGCCATGAAGCACATCGAAGGGGTCAACAGAAGGATAGCGTATGGGATAAAGCCTGAGCTGCTCGAGCTGGTCAGATTGAAGGGGGTGGGGCGCATACGAGCGAGGGCTCTGTACAGCCGCGGCCTTAGAACTCTCGAAGACTTGAGGATCACCTCGTACGACCGGCTCAGGCAACTTCCGGGTATCGGCGACAATGTGGCAGCATCCATCAAGAGGCAGCTCGGGCAATCTGAGCCTGGAATGCAGCAGGAGACCGAGCCTGGGCAGAAGTTCCTGAAGGAGTTCTAGACACCGATACTTTTTATCAGTATACGCAGCTATCCTGGCATCAATATGCCCGAAGGACTGTTATCCCCCTCGGTCAAGGACCTGAACGTGTGGCAGCTTGAGGTCACCCCTGGCAAGGCCAAGAGCGTGATGCAGAGGCTCCTGGACACCGCAGAAGAGGCCAAGGCAGAGGTTCTCATCGTCGACGGCAAGTTTGTCTTTGGGCGCGAGCACCTTGCCTCTGCCATCTTCCATGCACACAGAGCCATCGTCGAAGGACGCAACTCATCGAAGTCTCTGGCAATGGAATCATTGTTATACGCTTCGGGAGAAAGGCAGCTGAATGCGGCCATCAAGAAGATGGGTGTCAGCGATTCGACTTCTTCGATTGTCGTCGTTCATCTCGGAGGGGGGCCGCTCAGTCCGAGTGGGGAATGGACTCCTCTGCCTGAGAACCTCGTAACTGACAAGGAGCGGCTTGCCCAGTACGGCATCACTGAGACTGAGCTGCAGACTGTGGACCCTGGCCGATTCTCCGACCTCGTTCTGGAAAGGGTCGCTTCAGTCGACGTGATAAAGAAGTGACGGAAGTCAGCAGCTGGGTCTTTAGCTGCGAGCGGTGTTAATATAATATGCCATGTAGCTCATTACTGGGGCTACAATGGGTGCCGTTATCGAATGCGTCCCCAACTTCAGCGAGGGGCGCAGAAAGGAGGTTGTCAACCGTATAGTGTACTCCATAAGCTCCGTCCCTGGAATCAAGGTCCTCGATGTAGAGATGGACGGAGACCACAACCGATCAGTCGTCACATTCGTCGGCAACAAGAGCAGCATCCAGGAAGGCGCTTTCAGAGGCGCCAGGGCGGCTGCTGAACTCATAGATCTCACGAAACACTCCGGGGAGCACCCCCGCATGGGCGCATTGGACGTACTTCCGTTCGTCCCGCTGGAGGGCGTCACGATGCGCGAATGTGCCGAGATAGCAGCGGCTGTCGGTGAGAGGATTGCGAGGCAATTGCAGATACCAGTCTATCTATACGAGTCGGCCGCGAGGACGCCTGACAGAAGGAACCTCGAGAAGGTTCGGAAGGGCCAGTTCGAAGGGTTGAGGGAGTCGATAGCCACTGATGAGGCGAAGTATCCTGACTTCGGGCCGAGGCGCGTGCATC
>JBFEPA010000040.1:0-10591 GCA_041550275.1 Thermoplasmata archaeon
AATCCTCGGAGCTCATGAGAACTCCCTCGCGGCTCTCTTGAAATGGATGCGCCCAGTGTAGATTGCCGTGCCGACGACGACGGAATCCACGCCCATGCGCTGGAGCGTCGTCAGGTCGTCGTAAGTGGTCACGCCTCCTGAGACGATAACCGGCTTGCTGGTGGCGCTGATGAGCTTCTCGATTGGTGCGGGGTTGATACCTTCGAGGCGGCCTTCCACATCTACATTCGTGTACAAAAAGCCCCAGAGCGAGAGCGACTCGAGGTCCTTGGCAACCTCGTATATGTCCTTCCCTGAACTCTCCTGCCAACCCTTGATCAGCACCTTATCAGCGGCGGAATCCAGGGCGACCACGATGCCATCCGAGTACTGTTTGGTCATTTCCTCAACGAACGGCCGTTCCTGAATGGCCCTCGTACCGATTATTACCCTCTCGCAACCTATCTCGAAGAGCCTGTGCACCTTCTCAGCAGTCCTGATGCCTCCGCCGACCTGCACCGGGATGGACAGCGCCCCGATGATGTTCTCGATGAGCTCCTCGTTGGCGCCGACCCCCATCGCGGAATCGAGGTCGATTATGTGGATCATCTCTGCGCCTTCGTCCTGCCATCTCCTGGCGATTCCAGTGACATCCTCAATGCTGAAGCGTTCAGTACCGGGCTTACCACCTATGAGCTGGACCGTCTTGCCGCCCATCACGTCGATTGCGGGTATCACCTTCATGCAGACTCCTCCGATATCCTGATGAAATTCGACAGCAACCTAAGGCCGGGGGTGCTGCTCTTCTCGGGGTGGAATTGCGTTCCACATATAGCTCCCTTCCTGACTGCTGCTGGGAATCTCTCACCGTATTCTGTCTCAGAGATTGTGACTCTTTCGGTCGGGCGGCACACATAGGAATTGGCGAAGTAGAACTGGTCTTCAGGGCCGACGCCGTCGAAGAGGTCGTCGTCCGAGTTCGACACGCTGTTCCAGCCCATATGCGGCACTCGAGGCGCCTTGAGCCTTACGGCAGAGCCTTCTATTACGGCAAGTCCAGCCCCGGGCGATTCCTCACTCCTTTCGAACAGGACCTGCATGCCAAGGCATATGCCGAGGGTGGGAACGCCTCCGGCGATGGCGGCCCGCAGTTCGGCGATTCCAGGGAGGAGGACACTCATCGCAGGACCGAACGCTCCAACGCCAGGAAAGACGATGCACCTCGCTTTCGCAATCTCTCCTGCCGAGGAGGAAATCGTCACGGACGCACCCGCTCGTTCGAGGCCTTTCGAGATGCTGTGCAGGTTCCCCACCCCGTAGTCTACGACGGTTATCTTCATGATGGCCCTCCGTTGACAATGGGCGCAACGGCCTCCAGAAGCGCGTCCATGCACTCCCTCGGCCCAATCGTCACCCTCACGTGGTCCTCGAGCAGTGGATATGCCCCGAAATCCCTTATCGCGATCCCCTTCTCCGCCAGGGCTCTGGTCAAGTCGACGCTCCTGATAGGAGACTTGCACAGTATGAAATTGCACTCCGAGGGATAGACCTTGAATCCAAGATTCGCCATTCTTGCAGCCGTGCGTTCGCGCTCCGATTTCATCTCACGGACCTTGTCGTCGATCCAGGCTCTGTTGTCCAAAGCCGCCACAGCGACCGCCTCGGTGAAGGAGTTGAGTCCGAACGGGGTGCGCACCGACCTAAGCTCGTCGACTATTTCCTTCCTTGCGACAGCAAACCCTGCCCTGAGACCTGCAATCGCATACGCCTTTGAGAACGTCCTAACATCTATGCCGCCTTCGGACGACATGACTTCGGGCAGCAGATTGGATCCGCAGAAATCGCAGTACGCCTCGTCAATGAGCACTATGCCGTTGGACTCAGCCAGTATGCGCCTTACGCCGTCATTGTCCAGCAGGTTGCCGGTGGGGTTGTTTGGCTGGCACAGCGCCACCATCTTCGCTTGCTCGTTCAAGATGTCCTCCGTAGGCAGGGCAAACCTGTCGAGAAGCAGCTTCTCCACGGCCTTCGCCATGTTCACCGTCGCGTAGAACTTGTACATTCTGAAGGTAGGTGAGGCCTGACAGAACACGTCCCCAGGGTTGATGAACCCCTTCGTTACGATGTCAAGGAGCTCATCCGAGCCGTTGCTGACTATGACCTCGTCATCAGAGACGGAAAGCTCGGAGGCGATTCGCTCCCTGAGAAGGTCGGAGTTCTCGCTAGGATAAGCCCAGAGCCTGCTGAAGTCAAATGTCTCCGCCACCTGCTGAACTGCGGGGTTGATGCCGAACAGGTTCGAGTTATTGTCCAAGAGCAGCAGCTCCTTGCCTGCGACGCGATACGACGGGCGGCTGAGCGGCTCCAGCGTCCGTCTCCTTAGATCGCCTATCGAAGTCACTCCTCATCACCGCCGGCTCTGGCATTTGCGGCCGAGGCGTGGCCGGGCAACCCCTCGGCTTCGGCCAGCTCAGTCACTACCGGAGCTAACCGCTTGGCGCCTTTGCGCGTAAGCCGTTGATATGGAATTGTCTTCACGAAATCGTAGACCGACAACGACGAGCGCGAGCGGGCCATGCCCGCAGTTGGGAGAACGTGGTTCGTCCCCGCGCAGTAGTCGCCGAATGCAACGGAGGACCATCTGCCCAAGAAAACTGACCCCGCAGCCGTGACGTCGTTCAGAAGAGCTTCCGGGTCCTTGGTTTCTATCAGGAGGTGCTCCGGCGCGAAATCGTTTGAGAACTGAACCGCCTGTCTGAGGCTGCGGACCTTTAGAAACACGGCGCCGCTCGCAGCCGACAGCTTCAGGATTTCCCTCCTCTCGGCTGTTCGTATCATCTCGTCTAATAACGTCATTGAATCTTCGATTATCTTGCTGGACGTGGACACTGTCATAGCGATTGCGCTCGGGTCGTGTTCGAGCTGCGCCAGCATCTCTGTCGCTATGAGCGCCGGGTCGGCGCTGCTGTCGCAGATCACCAGAATCTCGGAAGGACCTGCAAGGAAGTCTATCTCGCAGTCCTTCCTAACCAGGAGTTTCGCGGCGGTGACGATCGAACCTCCTGGGCCGACTATCTTGTCTACCCGGCGAATGCTCTCGGTGCCATAGGCCATTGCAGCAATGGCCTGGGCGCCTCCGACGGCATAGACCTCATCGATGTCAACAGCATTTGCAGCGGCAATGACTGTCTCACTAACGACTCCGTTCTTGGAAGGCGTGAACAGGGCGATCTCGCTAACTTGAGCTACTCTTGCTGGGACGGCGGCCATGAGGACAGATGACGCGTAGCTGGCGGTCCCACCAGGGGCGTATATTCCAATGCGCCTCAGCGGCACCACCTTCTGGCCGAACACGCCGCAGGAGTCCTTGAACTCGAAACTGGTCAGCTTCTGCCTGATGTGGTACGCCTCGAGGCGCCGCCTGCTTTCGTTTATGGCGGACATCAGAGCGGATGGTATGCGAGACGGAGCGTCTTTGATGGTATCAATAGGGACCCTGAACGGACCGCCACGGTAGCCGTCGAACTTCTTCGCGTACCGAGCTACGGCGGCGTCCCCGTCCCTCCGAACAGCATCAACGATATCTTTCGCACGCTCATTCGACTGGGCAAGCGCGGCATCCTGCCTGTCGACCAACCGCATGGCCTCGTCGACAGTGAGAGACTCGATGTCGAGGGACCGCATGTCAGAGTACCATCCTTTCAATCGGGCAAATCAGTATGCCAGTTCCGCCGATGTCCTTGAGCACCGCGATGATGCCGTTCACCTCGTCCTCGTTGACGACGGCGTGTATCGCCACTATGTCCTCCCGGCCGATGATGTTCATGATCGTCGGGCCGGAGATGCCTGGAAGGAGGCTCTTGAGGTTCTGCAGCATCGTCCTTGGGACATTGGCCATCAGATACCTCTTCTTCGATGCCCCGATGACACTGTCGATTGCACTCGTGATCTCCTCAATCCGACTGCCTTTGGAGGACATGGACTCGTTGTTTGCGACGAGCACGGCGACTGAGTCCAGGACGGTGCCAACCACCTTCAGGTGGTTGAGCTTCAACGTTGACCCTGTCTCTGTGAGATCGGTGATGACATCGGCCAAGCCGATCTGCGGAGTCATCTCCGTCGCTCCGGTCACTGTGGCGATCTTCACGTCTTTTCCAAGCCCTCGGAAGTACTCCCCCGTGAGTGTTGGGAACGAAGTCGCGACCGTTGAACCGTCCCGAACATCAGCCGCGTCGCCGATGTCAGAGTCATCCGGGACCGCGACGACCAATCTGCACCGCCCGAAATCAAGCTCGCGGATCCTTGCAACGTCGCGCTTCGCCTCGAGTATGAGGTCTAGCCCGGTTATCCCCAGATCCGCCACGCCCATCTCGACGAACTCTGGTATATCCTGAGCCCTTGCTAGAAGTATCTGGTATCTACCCTTCCTGAACTCTGCTATCAGAGTCCGACTGTTGGAGTCGGGCACCGGAAAGCCTATCCGGTTCATCAGGCGCACAGCTGGCTGGTTCAGTCTCCCTTTGTTGGGTATGGCTATCCTCAGCAGAGTCAACTACAATCCTCCTCAGGTTTCGAGACGGTCTCGTTCGACTCCTCAACGTAGCTATCGCTGGGCTTCGTCATCGGATCGAAAACAACTCCAGGGGCCGGGCTGACACATGCGAGATCACGCATGAAGACTACCAAACACGGACTTTCTTTTCGCCATGTTCGATCCCTCGAGCATCCGAACGAGGGCGAGGATTATATTTATTGATTTCGTCAGATTTCGGACGTTTGACGTACACAAATGAGCGGTCAAAAGACTCTCTAGCTCCGGTATGCGGCTGCTCTTAGGGATCTTAGTCCTCCATCCTATGTCGGATAGAGGGTACCGAGCACCAATACCAGAGTGGATGCGGCTATACAGAGACCAACTACGACCCACGGGTTGACCTTGAGGGCCTTGTCGTCCTCTGAGTCGAAGTAACGGATCAACCCCGCAGCGGAGTGGAACCCTTCGTTCTTCTTGTCCTTCGGCATGTCTGTCGGAGGCTCAATTGCTGGTTTCTATATATAAGTGTTTAGCAGCGTCAGGAGCTGCAGCCATACCGGCCCAGGGCTCTCTGCGACACTAGGAAAATCATTATATAAGTCGCAGTATAATTAGCGTATTCCTAACTGGCCATCAGCGCCCGGTGACGCTCAGCGGCTACCGGGGCATCGGGAACCGTGCCGTTTGAGGTAGACGATTGGAGGTTGTATAATCGCGACTGTGTTTCTTGTAGATGATGAGAAATTCATCGTCGAGCTATACAGAGACATACTCGAAGCCCACGGTCACGAGGTCATCGATGTGGCATCTGACGGCGAGGAAGCCGTCAGAAAGTACAAGAAGATGAAGGAGAAGCCTGTCGTAATCATCATGGACCAGAGGATGCCCGTCAGGGATGGCGTCAGCGCGACTCAGGAAATCCTCCGTATCGACCCCGACGCGACCATATTCTTCGGAAGCGCAGACCTCCACATAGAAAAGGAGGCCATTGCAGCCGGGGCGAAAGGATTTCTGCTCAAACCGTTCAGGATCGAAGAGCTTCTCGCAGCAATCGAAGACGCTGAGAAGAAGAGGAAGAGTTAGCGGAACCCGAGCGCAGCCCTGGTTCCGACCGAATTCTGGTGAGCAAGATGTTAGTCACACGGATAGAGACGTGGTTGTCGACCGAAGCGCGATGGCGATTACTTTTAAGTACGCCATCAGGATATGAGAGCCTGTCCAGCGGAGGCGGTTTCTGATGCCAGAGCAGGAGAGCGACCTCAAGGCCCAATTGAAGAAGAACCTCGAAGACATGCAGAGAGGGGGATTCGACCCCTACACTACCTACGGATATGACCGCACTCACTCCTCCGCGAAAGTCGCAGAAGAGTATGCCGACATAGGCTCCGAGAAGAGCTCGGACGTGGTCTCTGTCGCGGGAAGAGTCATGGCAAAGAGGATCCATGGTAAGGCCGGCTTCGCTGACCTCGTGGACAGGGAGGGCAAGGTCCAGCTCTACTTCCGCATGAACGACATCGGTGACAGTCAATGGGAGCTCTTTCAGACCATGGACCGGGGAGACATCGTTGGCGTCAAAGGGAATGTCTTCAGGACGAAGACGGGAGAGGTCACAGTAGCGGTCACTGAGTTCCTCGTTCTCAGCAAGGCGCTCATACCCCTGCCTGAGAAGTTCCATGGCCTTCAGGACGTGCAGATGAGATACAGGCAGCGATACCTGGACCTACTCATGAACGAGGATGTGCGCTCGAGGTTCATCAATAGGAGCAGGATGGTCGCGTTCATGCGTGACTGGCTCAACGAGAGGGGGTTCATCGAGGTGGAGACGCCGATACTGCAGCCGTTGTACGGCGGCGCACTTGCCAGACCATTTGTGACTCATCACAACTACCTAGACATAGACCTCTACCTCAGGATAGCACCCGAGCTCTACCACAAGAGGTGCATCGTCGGCATGCTCGAGGCGGTCTACGAGATAGGCAAGAACTTCAGGAACGAGGACATCGACGCGCAGCATTATCCAGAATACACCTCGATGGAGCTCTATCAGGCCTACGTCGACTACAACGACATAATGGACCTCACTGAATCGCTTCTCTATGACACGGCGATGCATATCGTCGGATCGGACCGGATTGTTTACGGCGATAAGACCCTCAACTTCGCGAAACCATGGCCTCGGATAACCATGGGCGATGCGATACAGAAGCATACGGACCTTGATGTCTCGACCCTCGACTCATTGGACAAGGCCAAGGAGGCCGCCATAAACCTCGGCGTGAGGGATGTCGATGAATGCTCGGATGTTGGCAAGATAGTCTCGCAGATATTCGACCAGAAGGTCCAGCCACACCTGATAGACCCTGTGTTCATAATTGACCACCCGATCGTCGTGTCACCGCTCGCCAAGCGGAAGCGGGGCGCGCCACACCTTGTGGAGCGGTTCGAACTGTTCATCAACGGCTGGGAGTTTGCAAACGCGTTCTCGGAGCTCAACGACCCCGTTGAGCAGGAAACGAGGTTCAAGGAGCAGGACCGGCTCAAGCAGGAGGGCGATGAGGAGGCGCACCCCATAGACGCCGACTATGTGCGCGCGCTGGAATACGGACTCCCTCCGACTGGAGGGCTGGGGATAGGTATTGACAGGTTCGCGATGATCTTGACGAACGCACCATCGATCAAAGAAGTCATACTATTCCCCCATATGAGGCCGGACATAGCATGAAAGCCCGTGACATCGATGCGGATGATGTCGAGATATCTCGCATTGGCCACGGCATGCTTGAGCGCCTCGTCGATGCCCAAAACGAAATCTTCGCGGACTACATCATCCCCATGAAGTCGTCGATCGAGTTCTTCCAAGACTTCGCTCGGTCCGTTGGTGGACGAGTCGAAGATGTAATGATTGCGACTCACGATGATGCCATCGTTGGATATGTCAACCCAGTTGTCGACGGCAAGGAAGCGTGGATAGGCGGACTTGGAGTCATCCCAGGACACCGTGGACTCGGCATCGGCAAACGACTGATGATCGCTGCCGAGGACGTCGTCCGAGACAGAGGAGTCGAAGAAGTCCTTCTTGAGGTAATCGACGGAAACGCTCCGGCATTTCACCTTTACGAAAGTCTCGGATACACCAAGCATAGGACATACCTGTCGGCAGAGGGCAGGTCGGTCCACTTCGCTGGCTACGGCGAAGCACCTGAAAGCGTCCCATTGGAGGACGTCGAAGAGTACCATAGGGCCATATATGCAGACCACTGCTGGCAGAGGAGGAAGACCTCGGCGCTGGCAGAGTCTGGGAGGACCTGCGAGACATACGCTGTCGATGGCGGGTTTGTAATGCTGAGACGCGTCGGAACGACTGGGTTCATACCGTTCATCGGTGTTCTTCCAGACATGAGAGGTCGAGGTATAGGCACTTCTCTGACCAAGTTCGCCATCGACAGACTGTGGAACCTCGGTGCCTTCAAGATCGCGATCTACAACGTCAACGACGACGTCATGACTCAGAGGATGCTCGACAAGTTCGACTTCGCGGTCACCCTGAAACAGTCTGAGATGAGGAAG
Source organism: Thermoplasmata archaeon (assembly GCA_041550275.1). Taxonomy (GTDB): domain Archaea; phylum Thermoplasmatota; class Thermoplasmata; order UBA10834; family UBA10834; genus UBA10834. Next base: position 8,081 of record JBFEPA010000040.1, read on the forward strand.
GCCATCCGCTGACTACGGCAGGTCTGAGATTCAGCATCTACTGTCTGCACTGGGCGTACTTCTCATCGGCTTCCCACTTGCGCGTAACCCAATCCTGCAGCTTCTTGATATCGTCTTCCTTCATGTGTCTGAAACGACCCTGAAGCTTCAGATACTCAGTAATCGGAGTCATCTTCGGCTTGCGGTTGATCTTGACTTTGCCGTTCTCGCACTCGTACAGAGTCCACATACCAGTCTCGACCGCCAGCTTGGCGATCTCTATCGTCTTGGCGGTGTCGTGCCTCCATCCTGTCGGGCACGGCGTGAATATCTGGATGTACCTGAACCCCTTCATCTTCCTTGCTTTCTCGAACTTGTTGATGAAGTCCTGTATGTTGCCTATTGAGGCTGTTGCGACGTATGGAACGTTGTGAGCCATCATTATCAGGGGCATGTCTTTCTTGAAGTCTGCCTTCCCGGCCTTGACCTTGCCGACCGGTGTGGTGGTCGTCCATGCGCCAAACGGGGTAGAGCCGGACCGCTGTATCCCCGTGTTCATGTAGGCCTCGTTGTCGTACATGACGTACAGCATATTCTCGTTCCTCTCGGCCGCGCCGGAGAGCGCCTGAATGCCGATGTCGGCGGTTCCGCCGTCACCTGCGATCCCCATGATGACCGTGTCCTCCTTCCCCTTGACCCTCATGGCGCGGGTCATGCCGGTCGCACACGCCGCGGTGTTCTCGAAAGCGACGTGATGGAAGGGCACCTTCCACGCCAGGTACGGGTATGTCGCGCCGAATAAGAGCAGACAACAGGCGGGGTTGCCAACCATCGTGTCCTTGCCGAGGACCTTCATGAGGTTGCGAACTGCGGTTGCGGCGCCGCAACCTGCGCAGGCTGTGTGTCCACGTGTGAACAGTTCCTCATCAGGGAGCTCCTTCAGTTTCACTGTTCCACCCCCCTGGTCCCTATCCAAGTGATGTCGCGCTTGGCCTTGCCGCTCTTCGCAGCTTCAAGCAGTTGCTCGTACATGAACCTAATATCTTCCAACGACACGTCCCTTCCACCCAATCCGCCTATGAAGTTCATTACTGGCAGGTTCAGACCGAACGCGGCGTTCTTGAACTCCACGAACGATGGCCCACCAACGCCATAGGAAACTGCGCGGTCGAAGACTCCGACGGCCTTTGCCTTCTCGGCGATCGCCCTGAGCGCGTCCGTGGGATAGGGGCGCCAGAACCTCAGCTTTACGAGGCCGACTTTCTTCCCCTCAGCCCTCATGGTGTCTACGACCTCGTGGGCTGTCGAACTCGCTGTGCCCATGGTGATCAGAACCACATCGGCATCGTCAACCATGTATGGGTCAATCATGCCGCCGTGGTCCCTGCCGAACTGCTTGGCGAAAGCGGCATTGACCTCCTCGATGACGGCGACCGCGTCCCTCATAGCCTTGTCCGTCTGCCACCTACACTCCATCATGTAATCCGGCGGTGTGAACACACCGACTGCAGCCACATCATCCGGATCTAATATCGCACCAGTTGGTCTGTACTCAGGGACGAACTTGTCTGCGGCGTCCTGCTCGATCAAATCGACTGGTTCGACCGTATGAGACAGGATGAACGCATCCAGGCACACTGCCATAGGGAGCGATACTCGCTTGTCTTCCGCTATCCTATACGCCTGCAGAATCATGTCCTGGACTTCCTGGTTGTTGTCGCAGAACACCTGTATCCAGCCTGAGTCCCTCTCGGGCATGATGTCGTTGTGCTCCACCCATATGTTGATGGGTGCGGCAATCGACCTGTTGACAACGGCCATGACCACTGGCAGCCTCATACAACTGGCTATAGGCAGGATCTCGTGCATGAGCGCGAGCCCCTGGGATGACGTCGCCGTGAAAGTCCGCACCCCTGTTGCGCTCGCGGAGACGCATGCGCTCATCGCGGAGTGTTCGCTCTCCACCTCGATGTACTCGCAATCCATCTCCCCGTTGTTGATGAACTCGGAGATGTGCTCGACTATGAACGTCTGTGGTGTTATCGGATACGCCGCGACGGTCCTAGCCCTGGACCGCATCGATCCATAGGCTGCTGCGTAGTTTCCTGTGCATATCTTGGAGGTCATCTATCTCACCATCTTGATCGCCTCGACGGGGCACTCGTTCGCACAGATTCCGCAACCCTTGCAGTAGTCCATGTCGAATTCCATCCGGTCGTCCTTCCTGTATATGCATCCTTCAGGGCAGTAGAACCAACAGAAGTTGCACATAGTGCACTTCTCCTTGTCGTATTCGGGCCGAAACACCTTCCAGCTGCCGGTCTTGTTCTCCAAGAACGAGCCTGGGCCGACTGCGCCAGCGTTGGTCTTTTTGGACACCGCTGCGACGCCCATGGGTTGTTCGTTCACATCCGGCAGCCACTTCTCTGCAGTCTTCAGAACCCTCTTGCCGTGAGACTCTCCGACGACAGTCCTGTCATAAGCGACGTGCGCAGCGTTCGCGTTCTTCTCCCCTATCTTTGGCCCGAGCCT